>PNBE01000115.1:0-28937 GCA_003135895.1 Candidatus Dormiibacterota bacterium | reverse complement strand
GTGTACCAACAGCTCCGCGAACATCTCGCCTCCCTGCAGATGACCGCGCCGCGGAGCCTCTCGCTCTCGTTCTCGACCTCGCACGCACCGAGCGCGTGTCAGCAACGCAGGTCCGCGAAGAACTCCTCGGCGTCGAGGTCACAATGGCGAGCAGAATGCTCACAATCAAGAGAGCGGCGCGGAAGAGGAGCGATCGGCTCCGGCCAATAGATGCCTATAGATGTCGACGCGATTTCAACGGATTCCATCACGCTTGCTCTCGTCGTCATTCCAACCCAATTAAGCAGCGGCTTTCAACCGTGGCGATCTCCTCGTGCTGGCGATGTGGGGGGTGTGCGGGGCCGTTATCGCGTTCCGCTTCTTCTCGTGGGAACCACATCCGTAACTCGGTTCCTGAACAACGCGGGCGCTCGAGTTGGGTCGGGATCACAGACCCTCGAAGATCGAATTCTCTGGCGGGTGACATCGCTTCCCTCGGCCGACCACAGATGCCACCGTTCACTATGCGAGAAAAACCGCGTCTGACGAGGAGGGGACTCTGACCACCGCGTCTTATTCAATTTCGGTTGATACGAATAATGCCGTGCACACATCCATATGTCATCAGGCAGGCTCCGCCCCAACCAAAGTCCAGGAACGACGCGGCGCCGTCGAGCACTGTGCGCTTGAGCGGAAGTGCATGCGAAACGACCGATCGGGAACGCTATGCTACCCGGGTCAAGATGTCCGGTGCAGAGCTCGTCGTTCAAGACCTGGTGGCCGGCTATGATGCCGCGCCCCCGGTCCTCTCCGGAGTCTCACTCGAGGTAACCGCGGGCGAAGTGCTCGCGGTGCTCGGGCGCAACGGAGCCGGGAAGACCACGCTGCTCCGCTGCATCGCGGGCTTGTTGAAACCGAGATCGGGTCGCGTGATCGTCAACGGTGTGGATGTGGCGGGATGGCCGGCTCACAGAGTCGCGAAACACAGCATGGCGCTCGTTCCCGAAGGCCGTCGAGTGATCCCTGGGATGACCGTGATTGACAATCTGAAGCTCGGGGCCTATCTCCTGCCGCGGTCGAACGAAATCAATCGTGCGCTGGACGATGTGTTCGCGGTTTTCCCGGCGCTGGTGGCGTGGTCACGCCGGCGGGCCGGTACGCTGAGTGGCGGTCAGCAGCAACTCCTGTCGATTGGACGAGCACTGATGACGTCTCCGTCTGTGCTGCTTCTTGATGAGCCGCTGACGGGTTTGGATCCCCTCTTTCAGACCGAAGTCATTGCGGCGCTGCAGAACATCAAGTCTGGCGATCGGAGCATTCTGCTGGTGGAACAGAACGCACGCAGAAGCCTCAATGTGGCCGATCGCGGCTTGGTCCTCGCCGAAGGTGCGATTGTGTTGACTGGATCGGCCTCCGCTCTTCGGGATGATCCCAGGGTTCAGGATGGCTACCTGGGGACTTCACGCATACCGAGCCCGAGACCTGACGCAGCATGACTGGCGCACCGAAGCCGGCGGCACAGTGAAGCCCGCACCGTTCGAGTATCACCGTCCGGGATCGCTTGCTGAAGCGCTCGAGGTCATCGGCAGGTATGGCGATGAGCTCAAGCCGCTCGCGGGCGGGCAGAGTCTCATTCCCATGCTTGCCATGCGGCTCGCGCGCCCAAGTCACCTCATGGATCTCCAGCGAGTGGCCGAGCTGCGACGCGTTGTCAGAGAAGGCAACGTTCTCCGCGTCGGCGCGATGGTTCGCCACCGCGACATGGAGCGGACGGCTGAAGTCCCATCGGTTGTTGCTACCGCGATTCCGCACATAGGACATTTCCAGATCCGCAATCGTGGGACAGTCGGTGGTTCTCTGGCGCACATGGACCCGGCGGCCGAGTGGCCGGCATTGTCACTGCTGCTGGGTTGTTCGGTGGTGGCGGTTTCGACGAGGGGTAGTCGCCGCATACCGGCCGACGATTTTGCGATCGGCCCTTTGATGACCGCGCTCGAACCGGACGAACTCATGACCGAGCTGCTGGTGCCGCTGCCCGAAGGTGGTGGTGGATTCGCGGAGGTCGAACGTCGATCAGGCGACTTTGCCTTGGTGGGCGCAGGCTGCCAGGACGGGACTGTTGTTGTGTTTGGGGCTGGTCCGAGGCCACAGCGGCTCGCGATGACGGAGCAGTTCATCAAAGCCGGCGGAGCGCCAGGCCCCGAACTCGAGAACATTGCCGCGCTCGAGATCGTGGCACGTGGAGATATCCACGCATCGGCAGAGTATCGGCGCCGCACCGGCGCCACCCTGGTCAACCGGGTCGTGCGCCAGAGTCGCACCCATGTCGAGGGAACCTGATGGAGTTGACACTCAACGTCAACGGCCGCGAATGGCGCGGTGACGTCCCAGGACGCCTGATCCTGGCGGACCTCCTCCGCGACCGGCTGCACCTGACCGGTACTCATCTGGGGTGTGAGCAAGGCGTGTGCGGCGCATGCACGGTGCTCGTCGACGGGGAAGCCGTGCGATCGTGTCTCATGCTGGCGCTGCAAGCGGACGGGTGCAGTATTCGGACCGTGGAAAGCCTCGCGCCCGACGGACAACTCTCTCGGATTCAGGCAGCCTTCCTGCGCCATCGGGCTTTGCAATGCGGCTTCTGCACCCCTGGATTCTTGATGTCGATCACTGAGTTGCTCGACTCCGGCCAGCGATACAACCGGGAGGAGCTCGCCGAGATGCTGTCCGGCAATGTGTGCCGATGCACGGGATACGAACCGATTCTGGACGCAGTGCTCGAATGCCAAGACTAGGTCTGGAGAACTCTCGCCTCCTGATCACGGGGAATGGCTCGTATCTGGCGGACCTGGAATTCGAAGGCTGCGTCGACGTGTGCTTTGTCCGATCGCCGTTCCCCAATGCCGAGATCGCACGGGTGCGCCCGCCGGTGGGATCTGGCCTGTCTGGCGCCGAGTTGGGGATCCGTCCGCTGCAGTTGGAGAGCCGCGGCCTGGTATCCGTACCCTGGGATCCGATTGCCATACATCGCGTTCGGTACGTTGGTGAGTCTGTTGCCGTTGTGTGGGGAAAGGACCGCTATGAAGCCGAGGATGCAGTCGATGCCACGGAAGTCGACTACGATCGGCTGCCCGACGGAATCCCCGTTCATCCTGAAGCGCCTGATGATGTGCTGTTCTCGACGACGTTTGACTCCGGCGGATTCGAGGAAGCTTCGTCAGCCGCGCACGCGGTCATAGAAGGCAGCTTCAAAGCTGCGAGACAGTCCGCACTGCCCATCGAGTGTCGCGGTGTCGCCGCAAGCCACGACTCCGCGAGCGGGGTGACAACAGTGTGGACGTCGACCCAGATCCCACACCTTGTGCGCAAGGGGATCGCGCTCGGGCTCGGTGTCGACGAAGACTTGATTCGGGTCCTGGTACCACATGTCGGAGGTGGTTTCGGGGTCAAGGCTCAAGTATTTGCCGAGGAGATTGCGCTCGCCGCGTTGACACGTCGCATCAACCGGCCGGTCAGGTGGATCGAGGATCGGTGGGAGAACCTGGTTGCGAGCGCTCACGCGCATGACACCGGTGTGACCATGCGTGTCGCGGTTGCGCGGGATGGCACCTTCCTCGGAGTCGACGCCGATGTCGTGGCAGATGTCGGCGCGTATTCCGTATGGCCCTTCTCCGCATCGCTGGAGCCGGCTACCGCTGCGGCGAGCCTCTTCGGTCCGTACGCGATTCGTGCGATCAAGTATCGAGCTCGAGGCATCGCCAGCCACCGTTGCCCGGTGGGCGCGCATCGCGGTGTCGGCATCAATGCCGGCGTGTATGCAACCGAGCGCATGGTCGATACCATCGCGCACGAGCTGAACATCGATCCTTTCGATATCCGGCGTCTCAATGCCATACGGACGATGCCTTGCACCACAGCTGCCGGTCGCGAGTTGGATTCCGGTGACTACCTCGGCTTGCTCGATCGACTGGCGAGCGCATCCGCGTATCAGGAACTCCGACGCTCTCAGCGTCAGTCGCGACAGGAGCATCGGTTGGTCGGGGTGGGGATCGGATTCTTCAATGAGCATTCTGGTTCAGGGCCCAGTGACTACCGACGCCGAGGGGTCACGACGATTTCAGGAGAGGATTCCGCCCGAGTCGTTGTCACACATGAAGGACGGCTGCAGATCTACACCAGTGCCGCGGAGGCGGGTCAGGGGCATGCAGAAACCTACAGGGCTCTCGCGGGGCGCGAGCTTGACATCGCGCCCGAGATGATCGACGTGTTTGAGGGTGACACCGACGCCTGCCCGAAGGGCACGGGCACCTTCGCCTCACGGGGAGGCGTGGGGGTCATCGAGGCTGTCGTTCAGGCGCTGCGAAAGGTCGCGCAGTTGGATATCGCGCCGGGTACCGATGTCACCCATGTTCATGAGGCCAAACAGCTCTACCCTTCGGGCGCGCACCTGGCGGTCGTTGAGGTGGATGCCGACACGTTCGTGCCCCGCGTGGTCCGCTATGTTGCAATCGAGGACTGCGGCACCATCCTTCACGCGGACATCGTCGATGAGCAGGTCCGCGGCGGTATCGCCAATGGAGTCGGGTGCGCGCTGCTGGAAGAGCACCGATATTCAGCAGAAGGTCAGATTCTCACGGCGTCGCTCCTCGACTATCTCGTACCACTGGTGGCCGATATCCCCCATGTGGAACTCCACCACCTGACCAACCCCAGTCCGGGTACTACACTCGGAAGCAAGGGAGTCGGCGAGGCCGGCACGATCGGCGCGATCGCAGCAGTGTCCAATGCGGTGGCTGATGCGGTCTTTCCACTCGGTGTGCGCCTGACCGCGCTCCCGTATTCCCCGACCCGCATCTCGGATGGAATGCCGGAAGCGCTGCCGGACCGCTAACAGCGCCTGCGGGTGGTGGTCAGGGGCGCTTGTCCAGTTCGGAATAGTCGTGCTTCAGCAGGTATTTGGCGTAGTCGTACCTGGGCTGAAACAGCGAAACGTGCACGTAGGGCTCGGAGCCCGGAATGTCGAATCGAGCGCGCGTGCCGGCGACGATCAAGACCGCATCACCTTGGCGGATCTCCGCGTGCAACACCTCTTGATGGTTGGGTGGCAGCGTGAATTCCACATTTGCCGCACCGGACATGCACACATGGAATTCGTCATGCCAGAAAGCCCATTCGGTGGCTCGTCCGGCATCAAAGGCCTCCCAGCACACAACGCCGCGGGGATCGTTGACGAGGAATTGCAGCCGGAAGCTCTCTTTCGTTCCTGGCGAAGATCCACCGAACTCTGTGTGGGGCGTTGCCAGGAGTCGTTCCGGATCGAGATGCGTCACAATCATCGCACTTCACCTTTCTCGGATTGCAGGTCTGTTCATGCCGTTTGATATCGCCTCCGAACATGGGCGCTCGGGTCATCTTAGCGGACGTTCGTCTCGATCCGGCGCAGAAGGATGCGTACATTGTGTGAAGTTGACCGCGACGGAGGTGCATCCATGTATGTGGTGACCGCGGAGACGATTTCCGTGCTGATGGGCGTCGCGGGCTTGGACTTTCCGCCAGAGCGAAAAGAGCTACTGGCCAAGCGCTTCGGGCCGATGCTCGCGCTGACCTTGCGGCTGAGCATGCGCATGGCTGGGATCGACAACGTGGCGCCGATTACCATGTTCCAGGCGCCGGCGTCGGATACAGACGGCGTGAGCATGCCGGCATGACTGCCGAACCGCTCCTGGAACTGTCACTCGAGACGGCCGGCGACCTGATCCGGCGGCGTGAACTGTCGCCTGTTGACGTCACGAAGGCCGTGATTCAGAACATCGAGTCTCAGGACTCCACCCTGCATGCCTTTATTTCGGTGGCCGCGGAGCCGGCAATGGAAGCTGCACATGATGCGGAGCGCAGGATCGCCGGCGGAGACTATCGCGGGCCGCTCCATGGTCTCCCAATAGCTATCAAGGACAACATATTCACACGCGATCTCGTGACCACGGCGGGGAGCCGAATCCTTGCCGATCATGTGCCCACCGAGGACGCGACTGTCGTGCAAAGACTTCGTGAAGCAGGCGCGATCGTGATCGGCAAAACCAATCTTCACGAATTTGCGTGGGGTGGCACGACGGACAATCCGCATTACGGGCAGACGAGGAATCCGTGGGACACATCGCGGTTTCCCGGAGGGTCGAGCGGAGGTTCAGCTGTTGCGGTGGCGGCGAGGATGTGCTTCGGTGCCCTTGGGACTGACACCGATGGATCGGTTCGTGTCCCCAGCGCCTTCAACGGCGTGGTCGGCCTGCGCCCGACAAGCGGTCGGGTGAGCAACCACAACGTTGTCCCTCTCGCCTGGAGCATGGACACCGTGGGACCCATCGGCCGAAGCGCCCGGGACTGTTTCCTGATGCTGTCGGTAATGGCCGGACTGGATGCCGCCGATCCCAGCACTGTGCGCGCGGCTGTGGAGCCGCCACGCTGGGGAGAGGGAGCACAGGGCCTCCGCATCGCGGTTGATGAGAACTACTGCTTCACCGAACTACAGCCCGATGTCGAGGCCGCGTTGCGCTCCGCGCTCAACGCATTGCAGGGCCTCGGAGCCAGTGTGGTCCCCGTTCAACTGGGCGACATGGCCGGTAACGTGGCGGCTGAGCTGACAGTGGTCGCCTCAGAGGCGAGCACCTATCACGGACGCTGGCTACGTGACCGCGCGGACGAGTATGGCGACGACGTGCGGCTCCAGCTCGAACTCGGCGAGATGTACCTTGCAACCCAGTACATTCAGGCGCAGCGGTACCGGACGCTTCTCAGGCAGTCAACGCTGGCGATCTTGGAACAGGCTGATGTCATTCTCTCCCCGAGCGTGAGCTTCACCGCAATTCCCGTCGGGGACACGCGGGTCCGCATCAACTCGGAGCGCGAGGTTCACGCGATGACCGCGGTCATGCGGTACACGGGCCTGGCGAGCCTCACCGGGTTACCTGCACTGTCCGTTCCCTGCGGGTTCGCCGGCGATGGGCTCCCGGTCGGAATGCAGTTACTGGGGAAGCCGTTTGCAGAGCACACTCTTCTCCAAGCTGCCGATGCATATCAGTCGGTGACGGACTGGCATCGGCGGATTCCGTACTCCAAATGAGTGCGCGCTCGTCGTCGTGGGACAGAGACGTCTCGGGTTTCGACGATGACCTCGTGCACTCGACCCGTGCTCGCGTCGAAGCGATCTCGCACGATATCCTCATGACTCCATCCGACGTGCTCGACAACGACTGGCAGTGGCGAGGTGCGCGGCGCGCCGTCCGATTCGCTCTCTACCGGCTCCACGAGATGGTCGAACGTGCGCATACTGTGGTGGCCTCGAGCATTTGCCCGACCGCCGGCGCGGTCCTTGCGTCAACGGTGGGAGCGGCTCGCTGGAGCTTGCATTCGATCTTGCTTCCGCTCTCAGACGTGGTGGACGTCCGACCTGGCACCGAGTGGAGCTTGAGAATGATGTTGAGCCATGTCATCAACGCTCAAGAATTCTGGGCTTGGCAGACGAAACATTGGGTCGAGCGTGTGCAAGCAGGGTTCGGGGTCCCATTTGCAGGATACGAGCGCAGTCAAGTACCAGATCGGCTCGTCCAGCAACAGGGGCGCGATACCGGACGCGTGTCGGACTTGCGACACGAGTTGGGTGTGCACATCGACGATGGTCTGACCAGCGTCGTGACCCTCGAGCGCATCGGGGCTCTGGACGAGCCCGTGAAGTTCCAAGGGCCTTGGTCACCGTCCGATACGTGCCACTGCGCTGGAGTGCACATCTCCGCGAGCACTTCGTCCAGGTCGAGAGGACGCTCGACCTCATCGAATTCCGTATGGCCGAACAAGCGAGGGTTGCCGCGCGCTTTCTCGTTGCCTATGCCGAGCTTGAAGGCATCGTGCTGACCGTCAGGAATCCTCGGAACGACGCCATCCTGCAGGCGACCCTGCAAGAGAAGGAGGAGTTGAGCAGCACGCTCGTGTGCAGCGGCATAATTTCTCGAGTCGACACGACGCACGCGCAAGAGGAGGCCTAGCAGATGGAATTCGGATTCATGATGGGCATCAGTCCCCGAGAGCCGGTGGCTCGGTTCTCGAGCCTTGCTGCCCTGGCCGAGGAGTCTGGATTCTCGATGGCGTGGCTTGCCGACTCACAGCTGATCGTGAAAGACCCGTACATAGCGATGACCATGGCGTCGCGGGCCACGTCGCGGATGAAGTTTGGTCCGGGCGTGGCGAATCCCATCACCCGGCACTTCTCAACCATCGCCTGCACGATGACCACGCTCGATGAGGTCTCGGACGGTCGGGCGGTGCTCGGAATCGGTTCGGGGGACAGCGCGGTGTCGCCTCTTGGGATGCGCGGAGCAACCATTGCAGCGTTGCGCGAGCAAATCATTGCGATCCGCGCGCTCTGCTCGGGCACCACAACGGTGGTGGACGGTCACTCCGTCCAGATGCTGACGGGTACCAGGGCAATTCCGATTTTCCTGGCTGCGAGTCAGCCGCGCATGTTGCAGCTCGCCGGCGAGGTCGCCGACGGCGTCATCCTCATGGGGGCGGCCGACCCGGCGCTGACGCAGTGGCAACTCGAACATGTCGCCCGAGGGGCCGAGTCCGCCGGTCGATCCCTCGACGATGTGTTCGTCGATCTGTGGTTCGGGATATCCATCTCGGATGACGAGAATCAGGCGCGCCAGGATGTGCGCGCCTGGGCCACCAGCCAGGCGCGCTGGTTCTCGAAGTGGAAGGAGGTTCCCGGTCCGCTCGGGAGCCACCGTGCGGAGTTCGACGAGGCCTTCGCCGCATATCAGTTCTCAGAGCATCTTTCGACGCATGCCGAGCATGCGAAGCTCATCTCGAACGAACTGGTGGATCTGATCGCCGTGTCAGGTAACGCTGAGCAGTGTCGCAGCCGCATCATGCCGCTGCTGAATCTGAAGGTTGACCGGCTGACCTTCACGCTGCTCCCTGGAGGTCGAGAGCGACGTCTTCGTCAGTTCGGCGAAGATCTCCTGCCCAAGCTGCGCCAGCCAGCGTCTGCAGACCGGTAAGGGCAATGGGCGCCAATGGTTCGGCAGTGCCGCGGCACTATTTTGAGGAGCCCGCCGAGACGATGGATCCGGCGCTGCTGGACGCCATCCAGTGGGAAGCGTTTGTCAGGCAGGTTGAAAGGGCCTCGACGTCCCGGTTCTATCGCGACCGATTCGCCCGTGCGGGTTTCGACGTTTCGCATCTTAGAACGTGGGACGACATCGGCCGCATTCCCTTCACGAGCAAGACCGATCTTTGCGACGACATTCAGGAGAATCCCCCGTACGGGACGCGGCTGGTGGTGGCCTCCGAGGAGATTGTGGATATCGTGGAGACCAGTGGCACGTCCGGTATCGGCCGCGAAGTGCATGTCCTGAACGCTGAGGACCGCCACCGGGCCTACCGCATCGAGGCGTTCGGCTTCGTCTGGGCAGGTGTTCGCCATGGCAGCGTGGTGGCGTTGACCCTGCCCGTCGCCATGACGGCGGCCGGGAATTGGTGGATCATGACTCTTGACAGGCTGAACGCCAACTGCCTGCGACTTGGACAGATGGACGTTGAGGCCAAGCTCGACTACCTCGTCCGCTATCAACCTCACGCGCTGATCGGGACACCCGCGTATGTGTCCCGGCTGGAGCGCGCAGCGCTGGATCGCGGACTTGACCTGGCAGCCGAGTTGCCTGCCCTCCAGTCGATCCTGGTCAGCGGTGAAGCCAAGAGTGCTCACTGGGCGCAAGAGCGGAACATCGTCTGGGGAGCGAAGGTCTACGAACAATGGGGATGCTGCGCCGGAGCGGTGACCTGGTCGTGCGAGGGTGGCATGGTCGACAGCGCCGGCAGTTTGCGCCCCATGCACTCGCTCCCTCATCTCACAATGCTTGAGGTCATCGATCCCGCAACCGGTGAGCACGTGCGGGACGGCGAGTATGGTCAGATCGTGATCACGCCGCTCGGGATGGAAGCTGCGCCCCTGGTCCGCTTCGCCACGGGAGATCGCGCCCGCTACCTCGAGGCTCGTCACTGCACCTGCGGCAGGCCATTCCCGGGGATCGAGGCGAGTTCGGTCTCCCGCTTCGATGACATGGTGAAGGTGAAGGGAGTCAACGTGTGGCCGACCGTCGTCGCCGCTGTGGTGGAACTCCATCCGGAAATCCTCGAGCACCGCGTCACCGTGTATGCGGATGCCTCCGCGCGTGAGCAGATCAAGCTCGAGGCAGTGGTCCGCGACAACCTTGGAGAAGGCTTCCGCTCCGAAGTACTGCTTCGGGAACTCAAGGCGTCGACAGGGCTCACATTCGAGCTGATCGTGCACGGAGCCGCCGATGGAGTAGCTTTCCAGGACGTCATGCAAGCCACCTCCGGCAAGGTTCGCCGCTGGCGGGATCTCCGCGCTGACGACGTGCCCGCAGAGTGAGGCGCTGAGATGGAATTGGGCTTGGCTGGACGCAGCGCGATCGTCACCGGCGGCGCCTCGAACATCGGGAGAGCGATCGTTCGTGGCCTGGTGGACGAGGGCGCTCTCGTGACGATTGCGGATGTCGACGAAGCTCAGGCGCAACGAGTGGCGGACGAGAGTCCTCCAGGACGGGTCTTCGTGGACCGCACCGACGTCACCGACGTCGAATCCGTTGAGGGTATGGTGCAACGAACGCTGGCTGCTGCCGGCGCCCCGCACATCCTCGTCAATTGCGCCGGCTGGACCATCGATCGCCTCTTCCTGGACAAGCCTCGGTCCGAATGGGAGCGGGAAATCGCCGTCGATATCTGGGGATTCATCAACGTCACACGTGCGCTCCTTCCACACATGGTGGCGCAACTATATGGCCGTGTTGTCTCAATTGGCTCCGACGCGGGACGCATCGGGGAGTGGCGCGAGGCCGTGTACTCGGGAACAAAGGCCAGCGTCATCGCCATGTCGAAGTCGCTTGCGCGGGAGCTCGGCGGTCGTGGCATCACCTTCAACGTCGTCTGTCCTGGCATTGTCCCCGGGCAGCGTGAGACGTCCGGAGCTGCATCGGTCTGGTCCGGTGAACAGGGCGCGCAATTCACCCCCGAGATCCTGGAGAAAGCAGCGCGTGCGTACCCGCTTCGTCGAGTCGGAACTCCGGAGGACATCGTGCCCGCGGTGCTGTTTCTTGCGTCGGACTGCGCATCGTACATCACGGGACAAACTCTGTCCGTGAGCGGCGGGTACACGATGATGTGAACGTCGACCACGGCCGCGATCCGCGGCTCAAGTCGGCGGCGCAGTAGAATGCAGATGGCGATGCTGGCGACAGATCTCACCAAAGACCAAGAGGCGCTTCGCGATGTTGCGGGCCGGCTCGCTCGCGATGTGTATGCGGCCAAGGCCCGCGAATGGGATGCCGAGCGTAGTTTTCTTCCCGATTCCGAACGCCGCCGGCTGGCATCGCTTGACCTGATCGGTATCACCCTCCCCGAGGAGTTTGGTGGTGCCGGGCGGCCATTGCTTGACGCTCTCGTGGTCATCGAGGAGCTGGCCAAAACATGTCAACTGGCGGCATTCCCGGTCTTCGAGGCGAGCACCGGTCCCGCTCGCGTCATCGACCTCTTCGGATCACAGGAGCAGAAACAGAGGTTCTTGCCGCCGGTTGCACGGGGAGAAACAACGATCGCGGTCGCCATCTCCGAGCCGGAGGCGGGGTCGGCGGCGACGGACATGAAGACAACCGCAGTCGAGGACGGGGATGACCTGGTCATCAATGGCATCAAGCGCTGGTGCTCCGGAGCGGGTCACGCAGAACGGTATCTGGTTTACGTTCGTCTCGGGCCCGAGTTGGGCGCTGCGGCCATCGGAGCTGTCGTCGTGGACCGCGATTCGCCTGGGCTCACCTTCGGCGCACAAGAGCGTTTCATGGGCTTTCACGGTATAGGGTCAGCTGACATGTTCTTCGACGGGGTTCGCGTTCCACGCGAACACCTGGTCGTGGCGAAGGGCGGGTTCAACAGGCTCTTCAGCGCGTTTTCGATTGAACGCCTCGGCAATGCAACGATGTCTCTCGCGATTGGGCAGAGCTCGCTCGATCGCGCTGTCCAGTACGTGCAGCAGCGCCGCCAGTTCGGGCGCGACCTCGTGGACTTCCAGCTTGTTCAGGCCATGCTCGCAGACATGGTCATGCAGGTCGAGGCTGCTCGATTGCTCGTCTACCGCGCCGCTGCCCATGCCGGGCGGGGAGCCCCGGTGGCGCTCGAAGCATCGGTGGCGAAGTGCTTCGCGAACGACATGGCGAAACTTGTTTCGGACCTGGCTATCCAGTTGCACGGTGCCTATGGTTACGCGGCAGAGTACGACGTTGAACGCCTGCATCGCGACGCGCATGGTTGGGCGATTGCCGGCGGGACGCCGAATATGCAACGGGTTCGCATCGCATCCGAATACGTCGGCCGGCGGTTCGAGCAGCGAGCGCGGCGAGCAGAGTAGGGGTTACTCATGGAGCAAGCAGTGCTCGTCGACGGTGTGCGGACGCCGTTCGGCAGACTCGGTGGAGAGCTCGCGGAACTTCAGGGCTATGAGCTCGCCGCTCTCGCTATTCAAATGTTGCTGCAACGGGTCGATCCAACCCACGTCGGAGAGGTCATCCTTGGGGTCGGCCTGCTCTCGTCGGGGACGATGGTGCCCGCCCGGCGTGCCCTGCACGAGGCTCACCTGTCGCTTGAGATCCCTTCCATCGCCGTGGACCGAGCGTGTTGCTCCGGGATGACGGCAATCGGCATGGCTGCCGACGAGATCGCACTGGGCCGCCACCACCTCGTCGTGGCTGGTGGCATGGAGTCCATGAGCCAGACTCCGCTCATGCTCCGCTCACCACGGACTGGCTCGAAAGTCGGCGATCAGGTTGTTGAGGACATCCTTCTGATGCGGTCTCCGCTCGCGGACGCGCCCATCGCCAGATACACCGGCGAGGTCGCTCTGACGTATGGCGTCGACAGGGAGGCGCAGGACCGATGGGCGCTGCGGAGCCACGAACGCTATTTCCAGGCGGCTGACCAGGGTAAGTTGAGCGACGAGATTCGCGTTCATCCGGTGGGGCGTTCGGGTATCCCAATGGAGCTCGACGAACCGCCGCGTCGCGACACTTCGATGGAGAAGCTCTCCCTGCTCCGCCCTGTCTACGGGAGCCCGACGGTTACGCCTGGTAATGCACCGGGTCTCAATGATGGCGCCGCCGCCACGACGGTCGTGAGCGAGACCTATGCTCGCACCAACGGTCTCGAGCCGCTGGCGCACATTGTCGATCACGTGAGCATGGCTGGTGAGCCAACGTCCGCGGTCTATCTCCCTGCTCACGCGATTCAACGGCTGCTGCAACGGAATGGCATCGCACTCAAGGAACTCATCGCTCTCGAAATCAACGAAGCGTTTGCCGCGGTGCCGGCGGTCAGCCTTCGCGTGCTTGCGGACGGTGATCGCTCCATTCTCGACACACTCGAGGAACGCACCAACGTGAATGGCGGTGCCGTCGCGATCGGACATCCCGTTGGTGCCAGCGGGGCTCGCATCACATACTCGGCGGCACTCGAGGCGCGCCGCCGCGGCGGCGGATACGCCGTGGCGGCCATCTGCGGGGGATTCGGACAGACAGACGCGATCCTCTTGAAGGTCGGATAGCCAAACGCCCTCTCGGAACGGCTACGGCGTGTCAGCCGCCCCAAGTATCAATGTTGCCAGCTCCTCCGGCTTCTCGACGGGTATCGGATGCCCGGCATCAGCAATGACGGTCATCCGGCTGTGAGGAATGCCCGCGGCGATGAGCTCTGAGGCGCGGGGAGGGCAGTGCTGGTCCTTGTCCCCGGCAACGATCACAGTCGGTGCACTGATGCTGCCCAGCTCGGGGTCGAGCGGAGCCGCGTGCAGCCCGGCCATTGCTCTGCAGGCGTTTCCATAGCCGCGAGGGTCTCTTGTTGACTGACGGCGGATCGCGAGGCCGTCGCCCAACTGGCGCGGCTGGTTTCGGTAGACGTCGGCCGTATCGCCATCGAGCGTTTCGCGAAGCTCCTCAGCTCCGCTGACAACCATGTGGGTGCGCGCCTGATACCAGTCGGAGGCGGCGCGTCCGACCCGACTTGACGTGGCCACCAATGCGAGTGCTGCGACACGCGACGGATGATCGATCGCCGCCCGCATGGCGATGGTGCCGCCCAATGAGAATCCCGCGAGCGTCGCGCGCTCGATCCCGATTGCGTCCATGAGTGCGATCAGGTCGTCACCCAGTTGACGCAGGGTTCCATCCGCCGCCCCCAGTGACGTTTCGCCGTGGCCACGGAAGTCGTAGAGGAGGACGCGCCGTCGCATCATCAGAGTTGGGATGGTGCGGCGCCACGCCCGGTGATCATCAGCCAAGCCATGAACGAGGATGAGGGGTTGTCCGCGCCCGACCTCGAACCAGGCGACATCGATATCGCCGCACGTCGTGAGCATCTGCGAACTCCCTGTGTGGTACTTGCTGTCCAGTGTATTGCAAGCGGCGTTGACTTCGGGCAGGCTTACGCTATGCTCGTCGGAACAAGGAGACACACCGAACGTGACCGCCCGAGTTCTGGTCGAACGTCGCTCTTCTGACGTCGTCACCCTCATCCTCAATCGACCGGAAAAGCGCAACGCTCTTGACTTTGACCTGCTCGACGCGCTCACCCGAAGCGTTGTCGAGGAGGGTGCGCGTGCGTCCGTGGTCATCCTTCGTGGAGCGGGACGCGAGGCATTCTCGTCGGGGTTCGACTTGGACGCGCTCACCGGTACCGCGTCCGACCTCGAGGCCGATGCTGCTGTCGGTCGCGCTGCAGATGCGTTGCGCGACTGTCCCGTACCGGTGATTGCGCAGTTGGAGGGTCATTGTCACGGTGCCGCAGTCGATCTGGCCCTTCACTGCGACTTGAGACTCGCGACGGACGGTCTCAACTTCAGTCTTCGGGCGGTCGAACTTGGCGTGGTCTACCGGACGGAGTTGCTGTCGCGCCTCGTTGCCATCACCGGCTTCGCGAGAGCTGAACACCTCCTCTTCGCCATGCCCGTTCTGGATGCCGCGACTGCGCTTTCCTGGGGTCTCGTCGGCGAGATCACGCCTGCAAGCCAAATTGACATGCGCATTGATCAGATCGCCACACGACTCGCGGGTGCCCCTCGGAGTGCTGTCACCGGAACCAAGGCAACCTTCGCACTTTTCGCGAGGGATGAAGACAGCGTGCGAACCGCTGCCCCGTGGCGCAGCGCTGCTGCGTCGTCGGACGAGCGGATGTCTGCACTCAATGCCGCCAGGGCGCGGCTGGGGAGACCACCGCAGCGCTGAGCGTTGTGCAAACACCGAGGCGCCCATGCCACGGTGTTACGATGCACGATGCATTCAACCTTCTATTCGGAACGGTGGGCGAAATGCATATGTTCACCCTGGCGGAAAACCAGGAGGAGGTCGATGGAATGGAGCTAGTCTTTGAACAGACTGTGCCCCCGAAAGACGGTCTGGCCGTGCCCGTAAAGCGTGGGCAGCACCTCCGCGTGATCGATCTTGAAGGGCGACAGGTGGTCGACACCGCATTCTTCAACCTCGACAACTTCAGGGAGAAGTTGTCAACGTCGTACTCGCGCACCCGATATATGCCCAAGCCAGGAACGCCCTATGCACCTCGTGACAAGCTCATGGAGGGCGACATCCTGCTGTCGACGATCTGCCGGCCCATGATGACCATTGTTGAGGAGACTCCCGAACCCAAGGGAATCCACGACAGCCACAACCGGATGTGCAATCGCTTCCTCTACGAGAACTATGGTCGCAAGGAGTCTCGTGATGGCTGTCACGAAATCATCAGCAAGGCGGTCGCCGGATACGGAATCCTACCCGAGGATATTCCTGACACCATGGATCTGTTCATGAACTATCAACACGATTGCGCGTTGGGACACTGGGTGATCAAAACCCCCGTATCGAAGCCGGGAGACTACATCGAATTTCGTGCGGAGATGGACTGTCTGGCAGCCTTCTCGAATTGTCCCGAGGATGAGCTTACCGACTGCAACGATAGGCACTGCACCCCTGTAAAGATCGAGATATACAACCCATAGGTAGCAGCCGCGCGCAGACATCGTCTCTCGCCGCAGCGAGCGTTGTCGCCCTTGCACTCAACCTCCGCATGGCGACGGCATCGATCCCGCCTGTGGCGTCCTCCCTCGGACTCTCACAGCTTGGCCAGTCGGTATTGCTTGGTGTCCCGGTCCTGTGTTTCGGTGGTGCTGCGTTCCTTGGCGTAAGAGTTCGCCAGTTCGCCGGCGAGGAGAGGGCCCTGACCGGCCTGCTGATCACTCTTGCGGTCGGACTGCTGCTTCGCTCCATCGTGGGGCCGTACGGTCTGTTCGCCGGGACGGTGATCGCATGCTCGGCCATCGGGCTCATGAATGTGCTGCTTCCCAGCCTTGTCCATCGCCGATATCACGCCCATGTGGGCGCGATAACCGCCGCCTACACAGTTGCCCTGGGGGTAGGAGGCGCAATCGCAGCGGCACTGACGGTGCCGCTGAGCACGTCACTCCACGTCTCTGCGCAGCTCGCAATCGGGTTCTGGACACTTCCGGCGTTCGCAGCCTTGGTCTTGTGGCTGCGTGGACTTGGCCACACCCGGCGGCCTGACGGCGCCGTCCGTGCTGGGGGTATTGGTGGGCTGGTGGGTCGACGCCTCGCATGGCTCGTCACCGTTTTCTTCGGACTCCAGTCGTTCGTGTATTACGCAATCTTCTCCTGGTTGCCGGCGGTCTACGTGGACCGATCGGTCGCTCGAGGTACAGCCGGCCTTCTGCTGGGCCTCATGAACCTCACCGGCATCGCCGGTAGCTTCGTTGCGCCGGTCGCCGCGCTGCGGTTGCGAGATCCGCGATGGGCGATCGTCGCTGTAGTTACCGTGATCAGCGCAGGAATGCTCGGCGTCTGGCTCGGTCCGGTCGCGCTGGCTCCCTTGTGGGTCGTCCTAATCGGCGTCGGTCAGGGAGGAGCCCTCAGCCTCGCCCTGCTGCTGATCATCGTACGTTCGGCTGACAGCGGAGCCGCAGCATCCTTGTCGAGCATGGCTCAAAGCTTTGGATATCTCCTGGCCGCAACCGGCCCGCTCATTTTCGGTGCGCTGCACGTTGTGACCGGGCAATGGACGCTCTCGTTCGTGCTGCTCATCGCCGCACTCATCGCCGAGATGACCATTGGGATCAATGTTTGGCGTACCGGCATCACGTCACTGGCGAGTCCGGCAGAGGCTTCTCAGCTCGCCGGCCTCCCCTGATTCTCGGGGGCGTGACTTGGATCGGCGAACCCCGTGTCAACGTCGCCCAGGTATGCCTCGATGACATCGGGTCGGATCAGGACCTCCTCGGGGCGTCCGTCGCAGATCTTGCGGCCGACATGGAGCACGGCAACGATGTGGCACGCACCTGCGAGAAACCTGATGTTGTGCTCCACCACGGCAATGGTCAGGCCCGCCGCGTTGAGTGCCTGTAGTCGCTGAGCGAGATTGGCGATCTCCGCTTCATTCATGCCTGCCGTTGGTTCATCGAGGAGGAGCAGCGTCGGTGCAGCCATGAGAGCCCGAGCGACATCCAGCATCTTGATGATGCCTTGGGCGAGCGTCTGAACGCGGGTGTCGAGCAGTCCCGTGTCGAGTCCCAGTGATTCGAGCGTGTCGCCGACGCGTCGCCGGGTTTCGCGTTCCTCTCGCGCCGCTGCCCAGGGGGCCAGTGTTTCCTTCCACCACGCCCGATCGCGCCGGCCATGGTCACCCATCCTCATGAGTTCCCAGACCGTCAGAGTGTGGGAGATCTTTGGAACCTGAAAAGTGCGCGCCATTCCGAGTCCAAAGCGACGGTGCGACGGCCACCTGCTGACCGAATGTCCGAGGACGTGAATGCCGCCGCTCGATCGAACAAACCCGGAGACGGCGTTGAGCACAGTGGTCTTGCCGGAGCCATTGGGTCCGACGATTCCATAGATCGCCCCGAGCGGCACCGACAACGAGACGCCTCGAAGAGCGTGGATGCCTCCGAACGACACATCAAGCTCGTCCACCACCAAGGCTGCGTCATTCAATGGTTTTGGACTCGTACCGTAAGCAACCTGACTCCGGTGCGGACCTGGCGCTCGATGAGGTGCCCAACGCCAGCGAGGCCGTCCGGGACCGCGATCAACAGCACCACGATGGCCACGCCATAAATGAGTTCACCCACGGCGGCGAGCGTCAAGAGCCCCTGTGACAGATACGTGAGTATCGCCGAGGCGATAACGGTTCCTGTGTTTGAGCCTCCACCGGCCAGTACCACCATGAGCAGCAGCAGGATGCCGGTATCGAGTTGGAAGTTCTGCGGCCCGATGAAGGCATCCGAGATGGCGAGCATCGCACCTGCAAGACCGGCGAAGGCTCCGCCGACGACTGTGGCCGCCAAGCGGTAACGGCTGATAGCGACACCCGAAACCGCAGCCAGGTACTCGTCGGTGGATATGGCCCGTAGAGCAACGCCGAACCGAGACGTGCGGAGGCACTCGGCCAGATACCACACCAGGAAGAGCGACGCTATGGCAAGCGGTGCGAACGCCGCTGGGGTGACCAGGCTATCGCCGAAGATCGTTGGAATCGTGTTGAGCGCCACGCCGTTGTCCCCCCCGGTGAGGCTCAGATCATTGGCGGCGACGAGGGTCACGGTCTCGGCGAGGGCAAGCGTGATGAGAATGAAGTAGTGGGAACGCACTCGCGTGCTGATCAGGCCGGTGATCGCTGAGACGATTGCTGCGCCGAGACATGCAAGCACCACGGTGGCGGGGAAGCCGATGCCGCGATTCGCGGTCAGGACGAACGTGTAGGCTCCCACACCCATGAGCGCTGCCTGCGCAATCGAGAGGAGCGACGTCATCCCGAAGATGACGTTCAATCCAAGCGCGGCGATGCCATAGATGCAGGCTTGATTGACGATGAGGAGGTTCAGTCCCGAGAAGATGACTGGCAGAAAGATCGCGCACGCGACAGCGCCAACGACAAACACGATGAGACGCCGTGCCGGGACGAGAAACGACACCGCACGCACGGCTGATGTCACCGACCCCACCTCATATCCGCCGCACGGCCTCGAGGTCGTCGCCGAGCAAACCTCGTACACGAACCAGGAGCACCACGGCCATGATGAGATACACGACCCCATACGCATAGTTGCTGCTGACGTAGACTTCGGTCACGTTCACCAGTATCGAGATCAAGACTCCGCCAAGGATGGCTCCCGGTAGACTGCCGAGCCCGCCCAGGACCGCCGCACTGAAGCCGATGACGCTCAGGTTGAGCCCACTGCTTGGCAAGAGGCCAATCGTCGGGACAATGAGGATTCCTGCCAATCCGGCCAGCAGTCCTCCTACAGTGAACGCCAGGAGGTACATGCGGTCCGGGTTCACCCCGAAGAGCGACGTCACCTCGGCGTCCTCGGCGCACCCCCGCATAGCCCGCCCGATGCGGGTCCGACCGATGCCGAGAAGCAGCCCAATGGCACTTGCGGTCGCGATGGCGAACATAACCACTTGCAGCGGCGTGATGGCGATTCCCTCGACATGCCAGGGCGTCGTAGATGCCACCGGCGGGAGGAACAACGGAAGGCTGCCCCATATCAGTTGCATGGTGCTTTCGAGCAGCACCGCGATCCCCACCGTGCAGAGGATCGGAATCGCCAGCGGCCTTTTGTACAGGGGACGAAGCGCAACCCGCTCGATCACTGCCGCCGCCACACCGGTGCTCAGTACGCCGGCAATCAATGCGACCGGCAATGGCAGTCCTACACGCAGGTAGGTGTACGAGAGATAACCACCCAGTATCGCCAGATCGCCCTGAGCCAGGTTGATGATTCTGGTCGTCTTGTAGATCAGCGAGAAGCCGACAGCGATCAGAGCGTAGACGGCTCCTGCCGCAACCCCGCTGGCGAGCGTCTGGATTAGTAGGGTCATGCTGCTGAAAAAGCCAACTAGGCGGGCCGCGAATGGAGCGCCGCCCGCCTAGCTGCGTGGCTGGTCGGAGCTGGTCAGCCTTGGCCGGAAAGGACAGTGACCTCGATCACCTTGCCGTTCTGCCACTTGGTCACGATGACTTGAGGGTTCACCACCTCGCCGTCGCTCTGGAAGGATACCTGGCCTTCCGGCAGGCCGGTGAGGGTGATCGCGCCGATCGCCGAGTTGAGTTGGGTCGAGGATGCGCCGGCGCCGACCTTCTGAAGAGCCTTCAAGATGACCACAGCATCTTCGTAGATCCCCGCGCTGTCCTCATTGGCCGCGTACCCGAAGGCCTGAGTCGCTTGGGCGTATGTCGTGGCTGCCGGCGAGGAGCTGGCCAGGAACGAGGTGACCACAGTTGTGCCTTCGGCGGAAGCGGTGCCTGCAGCCGAGAGGAACGTACTGTCCGTCGCCGACGTCGGAGCGAACAGAGGAACGGTCAGCCCGAGGGAACGCGCCTGCTTGACCAGTTGACCGCTCTGCAGGTCGTAGCCTTCCAGGTAGGCAGCACTAATGCTGGCATTCTTCAGCGCCAGGATCTGTCCTGAGTAATCGGTGGACGAAAGGTCGTAGCTCACGTCCACAACTGGTGGATGCCCCGCCGCCGTCAGGCTGTCCGACAGAGTCGACGCATTGCCGGCTCCGTAGGCCGTGGTGTCGTGAACGATTCCAACCTTGGTGTATCCCTGCTGAATCAGCCAGGCACCGAAGAGCTTGTTGGTGACGCCGTCGTTCGGTTGGACGTCCCAGACGTAGTGGCTTCCTTGCTGCGTGACCTTGACGGCCAGGTTCTCCGAAGCGAGCGGTACGTGCGCCGCGGTGATGATCGGAATGATCGCGAGCGTATCGGCGGAGCAAGCCGGTGCCATGATCGCGACCGGGTTCTGCGCAAGCACATCGTGCACCGCGGTGACCGCCGCAGTGGGCTCGCACTTGCTGTCGGCCTTGACGAGCTTGATCGGATGTCCGCCGATGGAGCTCCCGTACTGACGCATGGCCAGAGTCCACGCATTGTCAGCGTACTGACCGTAGTAGGACTCGGCACCTGAGTACGGCATCACAATGCCGATCACGATGGGCGTGCTGCTCGAACCCGATGAGGCCGTACTCCCCCCTCCACAAGCAGACATTGCGATGAGGGCGGAGCCAACGCCGACCGCGACACACAACCTCCCCGATGTTGTGTTGACGTTCATCCCCATGATTGCCTCCTTGTTCGCAGACGATCCCCGGTGGATCGGTTCCCACCATTGTCGGATTGTCGCGGCCCCATTGTAGGGCGTTGACGGTAGGAGTCCAGACGCGAGGTGCGTTGCTCTTCAGCACGCGGCATCGATGTGGTACTAAGTGATCGCGAGTCGGAATGTGGGACGTACGCCCATCCCGAAATCCTCGGTTTATCAAGGGAGATCGGCAAGTGCCTCGCGTCACTCGGTTCGGATACAAGGTGTCCGCAGAACAGTTCAGTCCGTCCGAGCTACTCGAATTCACGATTGCAGCAGAGCGATGTGGCTTTGACACAGCCGCAATTAGCGATCATTTTCAGCCATGGCGAAATACTGGTGGGCATGCGCCATTCTCGCTGGCGTGGTTGGGGGCTGCGGGTCAGGCCACCGAGCGCATCCAACTTGGCACGAGCGTCCTCACACCAACATTTCGCTATCACCCAGCAGTGGTCGCGCAGGCGATGGGAACTCTCGGCTGTCTCTTTCCCGGCCGAATCTGGCTCGGTGTCGGCACGGGTGAATCGATGAATGAGGCACCGCTCGGGATCGAGTGGCCGGATACTAAGGAACGCTTCGCGAGGCTCAAGGAGTCACTCGAACTGATACGGGCCCTGTGGACCGAGGAACGTGTGACGTTCGATGGCGCGTTCTACCGAACCCGTAACGCGACCATCTACGACCGCCCTGCAACGTCGATCCCCATCTACGTCGCAGCCTCCGGACCAGCGGCGGCTCGACTCGCCGGGCGTGTTGCCGATGGGCTCATCTGCACGAGCGGCAAGGGGATGGAGCTGTATGCCGAAACGTTGCTCCCCGCGGTTCTCGAAGGAGCACGTGCGGCCGGCCGAGATGAGGCGTCAATCGAACTGGCGATCGAGATGAAGGTGTCGTTCGACACCGATGCCGAGAGAGCCCGTGAGGACACTCGGAACTGGGCGGCACTCGCCTTGTCTCCAGAGGAAAAGACCGGAGTCGAGGACCCTGTGGAAATGGAGCGCCTTGCCGATGCGCTCCCCATCGACAGAGCCGCCAGTCGTTGGATCGTTTCCAGTGACCCAGACGAGCACGTGGAACGGATCCGGCCCTACCTGGCGCTTGGGTTCACACACCTCATCTTCCATGCGCCCGGTCGCAATCAGCTCGGGTTTCTGGATCTGTACTCGCGCGAGGTGCTGCCGCGGCTTCGCCGCATAACGCTTGACGACCACGGCGCATAAGTAAGCCCGCAGGAACCGTCGTCCGCGAGGCTGAGCAGATCATCGCCGGCACGGCGCCGGTCTTGCGCACCACAGCCCCGGCGTGGTGACTGCGGTCACGGCCGAATGTCGCGACAAACGAATAGCTTCTCGGCTTGCCTCGGTCACCGGCGAATCCGTCACACCCGAGGCAGATGGGCTGGACGCACCAGAACTCGGAGTGCTAACGTATACGTCAATCATGAATGTATTCGTCAGGAATGAAAACAGCCCCTAGATCCGGCGGAGAGCAGGGGTCGTTTCGTGGGCTCGGCTCCGTACGGAAGTGCCTGCAGTTGGTCGAGATCCTTGCCTTTCACGGCGAGCCCGTCCGACTTTCGGACCTGGCGAGGCAGCTGGAAACAGCTCCGTCGTCGATGCACCAGCGTCTGGTCACGCTGGTCGAGGCTCGATGGGCGGAACAGACCCCTGATGGGCGATATCGGCTCAGCCAGCGTTTGGCGATCCTCGGGATGGCTGCACTCGATCAGGTGAACCTCGGCAGCACGCTGCGATTGCACATGCATGAACTCGCTCAACGAACGCAAGAGGGCGTGGATCTCTCTGTTCTCGACGGCTGTAGCGCCGTCGTCGTCCAGCAGATCGAGTCCTCCGAAGCCCTGCGCGCCCAACTCTCGATTGGCAGACGTCTGCCTCTCGCGCGGTCTGCGGCGGGAAACGTTTTGGTGGCATACGCGGCCCCGCACGTGCTCAGCCGGCTGCGGCTCGGAGGAGTGGAGTTGCCCGAGGACTCACGCCTCGAACAGATTCGCAACTTGGGCGCGGCGATCGTCATGGATGACTTCGTCCCGAGCATTTCGGCGGCTTCGGCACCGATATTCGATGCTGACGGGCACGCCGCCGCCGCGCTGTCTCTTACCGTTCCGACTTGCCGGTTTGATCCATCGCACGCAATCTCCGAAGTGCTCGCCACGACGCGTGAGGTCAACGCAGGTCTGAACCTCCGTCATGGACACGAGCAACTCCACAGCTTTGTCCGCGGCAAAGCCGTGAGTCGTGGGCGTCCGCAAGCGCGGCGTTATGCTGGCGGAGAAGAGGCGACTGCCTGACGAGCGCGGTCAAGGTTCTGCCAGTCTGCTCGTCGTTTCGCGAAGCACAGCCCTTAATCTCGGCGTGGCAAAAGACGCTGCGGCCTATGTCGTCCTCAACGCGATCCTCATCGCCGTATGGTTCATCGGCAGTCGCGGATACTCTGGCCGCGGTCTGCATGCTGCCCGGGATGCGCGCGCTGGAGCGGGAACCAAGCGGTGCTTCGCCCTTGGCCCTCCGCGATCCGGGGCGGTCGGCTCCCGCGGACCAGTCTTGTCCTGTTATCGATCCGAGGAGGCATCGCGCGTAGTATCAGATTGGAGGCTGGGCAGCCGGTGCCGACGGGCGACGGGATCCAATTGAGAGAGCCGCCGTCTGAATAACGCGTGAGCAGTAAGCAAAGGGCAACCCACGTGAACCGCGGAGTGAGCGCCAACGCCGGCGCAAATCGGCTTCTTGATGCTCTCCCCGTGGGCGAAGGTCGGCGGCTCCGACGAGCACTGAGCCCGGTGTTCCTCGAGATCGAGACAGTGCTGTTCGAGGCGGGCGAGCCGATCGCCTTCGTCGACTTCCCGCGCAACTGCGTGGTCTCATTGCTCACGTCGTTCCAAGAAGGGGCGAGCGTGGAGGTGGCCTCGATTGGCAACGAAGGCATCGTCGGGGTGCCGATGCGCCCGGGGGGTTCACTCGCATTTCGGGCCGTGTCCTCGGTGGCCGGGTGGGTGGACCGTATGGACGCCGCGACATTCCTCGACGAGGTCAAAGCCGACCCCCATCTTCACGAGGTCGTCAACGACTATGTTCGGGCGTTCTTCGGCGAGATCGCCCAGGCAGCGGCCTGCAATCGACTCCACTCGAACGAGGAACGCCTCAGCCGCTGGCTGCTGATGAGCCAGGATCGCGTCGGAGCTGACGAGTTCGCGATCACCCACGAGTTCCTCGGCCAGATACTCGGCTCCCGTCGAGCGACGGTGACCCTGTCCGCAGAAAGCCTTCGCGCCGCGGGCCTCATCAGCTACCACCGCGGTCGAGTCACCATCATTGATCGCACCGGGCTCGAGGCGGTCGCGTGTGAGTGCTACCGAAGCATCACCAGCGAGTTGGACAGTGTGGTCCGGAGGGCACACCGCGGTGGACCGTGACCTGGACCCAAATCCCACGCTGATTGATCCGATCGATCAGCACGTTGCGGCGGCATAACGTGGCTACGGTGCCGTACCGAACAGACGAAGAGACCGGAAGGCGGGCAGGATTGAGAGGCTGTGCCTCAAGTGTGCGTCCACTGCGGTGCTGACCGGCTTATCCCGCTGAGCTTCAGCGACCCGGAACCGGATGATCGTGGGCATCCAGACGTCGTCGGGCAGCCGGAACGTGCGGACCCTCCAGAGCGTCCCACCATGAAGTGCATGGCCTGCGGGGAACGCCTCTATGCCGCAGATATGGGCTAGCGGACGGATTCATCTGGCTCGAGACGGAGCGAGGCCGCTCGCGTGCAAGTCCATCACGAACAGTGAAGCGATCACCAGGACCTGTCTGGGGTGATCAGTTGCGGCAGCACTCGATGCATCATGACCCTCATCGAGCATCCGAAGCTGGTAGAAACACAGTCGCCTCAGCCGCGCCGGCGGCGCCGCTCCAGCAGCCGAGCCGCGAGATCCTCCTGCGCGTCCGGGCCGGACTGGTCCGGCGACCCGCTGCGCACCGCCCCGACCCGGCGGCGCAGACGGCCGACAGTCGCCTCGACGGGCGCCGGCGCTGCTTCGTGCGTCGGTCGCAGCGCCTGCGCCCAGACGCCGGCGTCGCCGCTGCGAAACGCGAGACGGCGGAGCGCGATGTCGGCCACCAGCAGTACGAGCGCCGCGCCGAGCAACGCGGCAGCAAGCGTCACCACTACAGACGAGGGCGGCAGCACCACCCCGGCCGCGGCAGCCGTGTCGCCGAGCATCGCGCCGCCGCCGCGCGCAGCGACCTGGGCAAGGAAGGCGCGGTCGGTTCCCAGGTAGCGGTATTCGGGCGAGTAGGGCACGGTGAAGCCGCCCGACACCGAGGCCACGAGATGTCCACCGCCCGAGGCGACCAGGCGCACACCGTACGGGCCAACCACCGGGGTTGCGACGTCGCCCGTGTAGTGGCCCGGCCCCGTCGCCACCAGGTCGACAGTGGTTGCCGTGCCGTCCGGCCCCACCACGTCGGCCTGCACTGTGGCGCCCTGCGGGAGCGAGGTCGCGGCGAGGTCCAGCTGTGCCGACGTGCCCTGCGTAGTCGCCGTCAGCTGCAGGCGCGGATCCTGTTGCAGCGGGAGCGTCGCCGCCACCACGTTGGTGAGCAGGCGGGCACCCTGTGCCGACGCGAGCAACGAGGCGGTCCAGCGGCCCGTGGTGTCGCTTGTCCACACCGCGGCCTCGCCGAGGCCGTACTGCCACGTGGCGAGCAGTGGGTCGTGGTCCGCGGCATAGAGGGCGACTTCGGCGGCGGCCTTGGGTGTTGTGGCGACGTAGCCGCCGAGCACCGGGATCGCAGCAGTGTCCACGCCGGCGAGCGCAGGTCCGGGCGTTCCCAGCTGAGCGATGAACGGCTGCTCCACGATCCACGGCTTCAGCGCCGTCTGCGACTCCTGCAGAAGGATGTCGGGCACCTGGTCGGGGCTCTCTGACTGGTAGAAGCGCCCGTTGCCCTCGCGCGCGACGGTGCGCATCATCGCCATCTCCTGCGGGTTGCCGTCAATATCGACACCAACAGAGGAGACAGTGATCCCGCTGGCGACCAGGCCCGCGATGAGCGATGCCGAGACGGTTTGCGCGTCCCCGTCACCCAGGAGTATCACGTGGCGGACGGTGCCGGGATGCGCCAGCAGCGCGTGCTCGGCGTCGGCGATGTAGGGGTCATAGGAGGGCGGGTCGCCGAAGTTGGCGATGTTGAGGATGGCGTTTTCGACTGCGGTGCGGGAGCCCACCTGCTGCAGCGGGACCGCGAGGCCCGTGATCGAATCGGTGACGCCCACATAGTCGCGCGGGCTGAGTTTCTCGACCAGGGCCCTGGCGGCCCCGCGCACCACCGAGTCGCCGGCGCTGCTCTCCACCGATTCGAGCACCAGCACCACGGCAATGGGCGGTTTCTGCTGGGGATTGCGCACCTGCATGTCCACGGGAAGCGCCGTCTCGAGGGGCGTCCCGCTGAAGCCGCCCGGTCCCAGTGTGTTGGTGCCGCCGAACACGGAGAGGCCCACGCCAAGGTTCTCCGTCGCGGACCGCAGCGCCTCCATCTGCGCGCCGTCGAGTTGCTGGGCTGAGACGTTGACCAGGGCCACCGCCTGGTACCCGGCGACCGCCGTGGCTGTGCTCGGCAGGGACGCAGGATCGACAACGGTCGCCTGGATGCCGGCGGCGTGCAGGGCCGCGGCGACATTGGCTCCCTCGCCCGGGCTGCCCTCGGCGATCAGTACCCGCTGTGGACCCAGCACCTGCACCAAGGTGTCGGCGAAGTTGTTCTGCTCGAACGTGTCCAGCGCGGGCGTGATGCTCACCCGGATGTCGTGCATACCCGGAGATGCCGGCGCCAGGGCGGCGTCGACCTCGCTGTCCCCCGGGGCGAGTGCCAGCTGACGCGTGACTACAACTGTCCCGTCGTTGCTGATCGTCACTCGCGCAGAGGTCGCGACGTTGCTGCTGATGATGGCACGAACGCTGAACCCCGCCCCGGGGGGCACCGAGGTTGGACCGCGCAACGATGCCACTAGCACCTCGGGGCCGGCGGGGACGGCGACGGGGAGGACATCGACGCGGATGCCCGCCTGGTGGAGGAGGGCCACCTCGGTGAGCACGTCGCCCGTGTTCTGTCGGCCGTCGCTGAGGATGACGATGTGCTTGCGGGTGTCACCCGGGAGGAGCGACGCAGCGAGGCGCAGCGCCCCCTCGATGTCGGTCGCGTTCCCGTTTGGTTGCGTGGCGAAGCCGCTGAAGGCGCTGTCTGCCGCGGTCACCACAGGCTGCTCGACCACCGCGTCGCCGCCGAAGGTGACGATGCCGAACCGGTCATCCGCATGCAACCCGGCGCGCAGTTGCTCCACAGTCGCAGCCTCACCTGCGAGCGCGGTCTCCAGGCTGGCACTGCGGTCCACGACGACGACGAGCGTCTGCGCCGAGGCCGGGAGTTGCAGGGCGAAGCCGGACAGCGCGAGGGTGATGGCGAGCAGGACCGCGCAGCGCAGGGCCAGGGACACCCGCGCGCCGCGCCGCGAGAGCGGCGGCGGGAAGCGGAGCCACACCAGCACCGCGACAGGCACGGCAAGGAGCCCAACGAGTCCCAGAGGAACCGCGAGGTCAGCGCCCACGATGGAACACCACCCACTCAGCGCTGAGCGCGGCGAGGGCGAGCACCGCCAGCCACGGCCACAGGTCGTCGAGAACGGCGCCCTGGGCGCCCTTCTGGTTCGGCGACGCGGCCACGCCGTGAACGGAGGTGAGCACCGACCGCGCAGCGATGGCAGAACGCGCGGCATCGAGCGCATCGACGGCGAAGCGCGCCGTGACGACCTGCCGAGCGCCTGCGGTGCGAATCGTGGCGGTGTAGAGGCCGGTCTCGTCCGTGTCGGTCAGCACGGCGTCGCCCGTCTGCGCGGCAACAGTGAGTGTCTCGGTGGTGCCGTCCGGGTGCGTGACCGCGACGCTGCCGCCACCCGGGACGGGGATGTTGACGGGTGCGTCGGGCTCCACCGGACTCGGTGGGACGGCGTCGGGCGCCAGGTATTCCGATATGCGCTCGACGAGCACCGGGAAGGCGGGGCTCAGCGGCAGGTCGGAGTCGTGCAGGTCGAAGCCCAGCAGTGCCGCGCGCGGTGCGCTGTCGCGAATCAGTAGCACCGGTCCCGCCTGCGAGTCGATGATCGCGCGCCCGAACGACGACGTCGACAGATCGCGGGACTGCGCCACCGCCACGTTGCCCACGTCGACACCCTCCATCAGCGGGTCACCGGCGCTGGCTGGGGTCAGCGGTCCCGGTCGCACCTCGACGCCGGCGCCGATCGTCCGGTCAGCGGGGGGACCCACCAGCCAGTACGGCTGCGCCGGCAGGGCCGGTGGAACGAAGCCGTCGAATATCCAGAGATCGACGTCGCTCCGCGGCCGGTACGAGGCAGGTGTCTCGATCACGAGGTGGATGTCACCGCGGAGTTGGAGTGCCTCCTGGAGGAAGATGTTGCGCTGGGTCACCAGGACCGCCTGGATCACGCGCGGCGGCTGGACGACCGCCGAGGCGGTGTCGTCCAGCGAGAACGCATCGTGAGGTGTGAGATCCGCCGTCACGGTGTACGGTGACCCGGAGAGCGCGACGTCCACCTCCACGCTGCCACCGGGCTCGACATCGATGGCGCGTGCGTCGACCAGGTGACCGTCGGCGCGCGTCTCGACGGT
>PNBE01000081.1:216-22231 GCA_003135895.1 Candidatus Dormiibacterota bacterium | reverse complement strand
CTACTTCAAGCAGCTGTTCGCCCAGGTCACCAACCCGCCGATAGACCCCATTCGCGAGCAGGCGGTGATGTCGCTGGTGACGACCCTCGGGGCGGGCGGGAACCTCCTCGAGCAGGGGCCGTCCCAGGCCAAGCGGCTGGAGATGCCCCATCCCGTGCTCACCAACCACGACCTCGAGAAGCTCCGGCATGTGACCCAGCGCCAATTCCCGGCGGAGACGATCTCGATGGTCTTCCACCGTGACGGGGGCGCAGCAGGCCTGGTGGCCGGGATCGAGCGCATCTGCCGGCTGGCATCGAAGCAGATCGAGGCGGGCGCGACCGTCCTGATCCTCAGCGATCGCCACATCGACGCCTCGCACGTGCCCATCCCGTCCTTGCTTGCCACTGCTGCGGTGCACCACCACCTGGTTCGCGAGCAGACGCGCACCGGCGTCGGCCTGGTCATCGAGACCGGTGAAGCGCGCGAGGTCATGCATCTCGCGCTGCTCATCGGCTACGGCGCCGAAGCGGTCAACCCGTATCTCGCCTTCGAGACGATCGCGGACCTGGCACGCCGCGACCTGATGCCGCCGACCGTCGATGCTGCGCGTGCTGAAGAGCTCTACGTGCAGGCACTCGTCAAAGGCTTGCGCAAGACGATCGCGCGCATGGGCATCTCGACGATACAGTCGTACTGCAGCGCTCAGATCTTCGAGTGCCTCGGCATCGACAGCACGGTCGTCAATCGCTACTTCCCGAATACCCCGTCGCGCATCGGCGGCATCGGGATGGACGTCATCGCCGCCGAGGCGATCGCGCGTCACCAGCGAGCGTTCCCGGACGTGCGCATCATGCCCCCGACACTCGAGGATCGCGGCGAGTATCGCTGGCGCCGCGAGGGTGAGCACCACCAGTGGAATCCCGAGGTCATCGGCGCGCTCCAGCACGCCGTCAAGGCCAACGACGAGTCCGCGTTCCTCCGGTACGTCGCGCTCGCCGATGACGAGTCGCACCGGTTGAAGAATCTGCGCGGCCTCTTCGTCCTCCAGGAGGCGACCGAGCCGGTGCCACTGGCCGAGGTGGAGCCGGCCCTGGACATCGTCCGCCGGTTCTCCACCGGTGGCATGTCGCACGGCTCGCTGAGCAAAGAGGTGCACGAGCTGCTCGCGATTGCCATGAACCGCATCGGAGCGCGATCCAACACCGGCGAGGGAGGCGAGGATTCCTCTCGATACGAGCCGGATGCCAACGGCGACTGGCGCAGGAGCGCGATCAAACAAGTGGCCTCGGCACGTTTCGGCGTGACCGCCCACTACCTGGTCAACGCCGATGAGCTGCAGATCAAGATCGCCCAGGGCGCCAAACCGGGCGAGGGTGGTCAGCTGCCAGGAGCCAAGGTCGACGAGGCGATCGCCCGGCTGCGCCACTCGACCCCGGGTGTCGGGCTCATCTCGCCACCGCCGCACCATGACATCTACTCGATCGAGGACCTCGCCCAGCTGATCTGGGACCTCCGCTGCGTGAATCCGGAGGCGCGGATCAGCGTGAAGCTCGTTGCTGAGGCAGGCGTCGGCACGGTGGCCGCCGGCGTTGCCAAAGCACGCGCCGACCACATCGTGATCGCAGGATACGAGGGCGGCACCGGTGCGTCACCGCTGACCGCGATCAAGCACGCCGGAGTGCCCTGGGAGCTGGGCCTTGCGGAGGCGCAGCAGGTCCTGACCAGGCAGCGGCTCCGCAGTCGCGTCACCCTGCTGGCCGACGGCCAGATGAAGACCGGACGCGACGTCGTGGTCGGCGCGCTCCTGGGAGCCGATGAATTCGCGTTCGCGACGGCGCCGCTCATTGCCGCGGGATGCGTGATGATGCGCGTCTGCCATCTCAACACCTGCCCGGTTGGGATCGCCACGCAGGACCCGGTGCTGCGGGCCAAGTTCGCGGGTCGCCCCGAGCATGTCGTCGCTTTCATGCTCTTCCTTGCCGAAGACGTGCGCCGCTGGATGTCACGTCTTGGATTCCGCCGCTTCGAGGACATGATCGGTCGGGTCGATCTGATCGAGACCAATCCCGCAGTTGGCCACTGGAAGGCGCGCGGCCTCGACCTGCAGCCATTGCTGATGGTGCCCGAGGTGGACTCGCCTGACGACCGCCGTCACAGCAGTCATCAGACCGCCGACCTTGCAGACATGCTCGACAACGAGCTCATGGCGCGCTGTGGCGGCTCACTCGACACTGGCGCGCCGGTACGCATGCGACTCCCGGTGCGCAACGTGCATCGCTGTGTCGGAGCGATGCTCAGTGGCGAGATCGCGCGCCGCTATGGCGCGGCGGGCCTTGCCGACGGCACGGTCAGCATCGACCTGGACGGCGCAGCCGGGCAATCGTTCGGTGCCTGGCTGGCGAATGGGGTGACGCTGACGCTTCACGGTGAGGCGAACGACTACGTCGGCAAGGGGCTGTCCGGCGGACGGCTGGTCATCCTGCCGCCAGAGACGGCCACTCGACGCGCCGAAGACAACATCATCATCGGCAACGTCGCGCTGTACGGAGCGACGTCCGGCGAAGCCTTCATCCGCGGCGTGGCCGGCGAGCGCTTTGGCGTTCGCAACTCAGGGGCTGTCGCGGTGGTCGAGGGCGTCGGAGACCACGGCTGCGAGTACATGACCGGAGGCACGGTTGTCGTCCTCGGCGCGACCGGGCGGAATTTCGCCGCGGGTATGAGCGGCGGCGTGGCGTACGTGCTCGACCAGCAGCGAACGTTTGCCGCGCGCTGCAACCGCGCGTCGGTCGCCCTCGAGCCGCTGAGTCTCGATGACCAGGAGCTGGTGCGAGATCTCCTCGAGCGTCATGCGGCGCTCACCGCCAGCGCGGTTGCGAAGCGATTGCTGCGGACCTGGCCTCAGGAGCGCGAGCACTTCATCAAGGTGATGCCGGAAGAGTACCGGCGCGCGCTTCGCGCCCAACTCGAGCTTGTGAGCTGATGGGTCCGCGCACCGGTTTCCTCGAGCACACGCGGCACACGGCGCACAAGCGACCGGTGGCTGAACGGGTCGGTGACTACCGCGAGGTGTACCTCCCGCTGCCGGTGCAGGTGTTGCGAGATCAAGGATCTCGGTGCATGGATTGTGGAGTCGCGTTCTGTCACCACGGATGTCCGCTCGGCAACCTCATTCCCGAGTGGAACGACCTCGTCCGCCGCGACGACTGGAAAGCCGCCGTCGAGAGGCTGCATGCCACCAACAACTTTCCGGAGTTCACCGGCCGTCTCTGCCCCGCCCCGTGCGAACCGGCATGCGTGCTCGCCATCAACGACGACCCAGTCGCGATCAAACAGATTGAACAATCCATCATCGATCGCGCCTTCGAGGAAGGCTGGATCCGCGCCGAGCCGCCGGCGCATCGCACCGAACGGCGCGTGGCCGTGGTCGGGTCCGGACCCGCGGGGCTGGCTGCGGCGCAACAGCTCAACCGCGCCGGCCATCGCGTGACCGTGTTCGAGCGCTCCGACCGGGTGGGTGGTCTCCTTCGCTACGGGATCCCCGATTTCAAGATGGAGAAGTGGGTCATCGACAGGAGGATCGATCTGCTCGAGGCAGAGGGGATCACCTTCGAGACCGGATACGACATCGGCAGCGACGTGGCCGCTGCGCAATTGCGCGAGCGTTTCGACGCGGTCGTGCTCGCCGTCGGCGCCGATCGGCCACGCGATATCGACGTGCCTGGACGCGAGCTCCAGGGGATTCATATCGCGATGGACTACCTGGTGCAGCAGAACCGCAGGGTGGCGGGCGAGCGTGTGCACGCCCGACCGGAGATCACAGCGCGGGGGCGCAAGGTGATCATCATCGGTGGGGGCGACACCGGCGCGGACTGCCTCGGCAATGTGATCCGCGAGCAGTGCACCGATGTGCAGCAGCTCTACATCTATCCGCAACCGCCCGACACACGGCCCGAGGGAAACCCATGGCCGCAGTGGCCGTTGATCCTCCGCACCTATCCGGCGCACGACGAGGGAGGCTCACGCGAATTCGGCCTCATGGTCACGAGCTTCGAGGGCGAGAACGGCGCGGTTCGCAGCATCCGCGCGGCCCGCGTGGAGGCGCGCCGCGAGAACGGGAATCGCACGTTCGTCCCCATTCCCGGAGCAGCGGTGCATCTCGATGCGGACCTGGTCCTCGTCGCCATCGGCTACGAGGGCGCGACGCGATCCAGTCTGCTCGATGAGCTATCGGTCACGTTCGATCACGCCGGCAACGTGGCCGTCGACGAGTCATTTGCGTGCGCGACACCCGGTGTATTCGCGGCGGGGGACGCCGTGCGTGGCGCATCGCTGATCGTCTGGGCGATCGCGGACGGGCGCGCCGCGGCACGCAGCTGCGACGCGTATCTGACGGGTACGGTTCGACTCCCCTAGACCGAGGACGGCATGGGCGTCGCGGGGCCAGCGTCTGGCCGTCCCCGGCCGCAGACGCGCGGCACGGCGCTTGGTACCCAACCTGGGTCCCAATGTGATAGTGTCGATATCCTACTCAGCTACATGGTCGCTGACAGCTAAGCGCCGGACAGCGAGAAGGCAAGGAGGTACGTTCGATGGGCCTGGGAGTCAGCATCTTCCTGATCGCGGTTGGAGCCGTCCTGGCGTTCGCGATCCACGTGACAACGAGCGGCGTCGACCTTCACACCATCGGGTACATCCTGATGGGGGTTGGCGCGCTGGGCATCGTCCTGTCGTTGATCTTCTGGTCGTCCTGGGGAGGCCCCGCCGGCGTCCGAAGGACGGACGTCACGACTGTGGACGAGCGTCCGCTCTGATGATCGGAACCGCAGGGTCCGAGGTCGAGAGGACTATGAAATTCGCACCACAAGGAGGCGCGGCATGATCGTACTGGGCATCATCCTGCTCATCATCGGATTGCTGGCAGCGATCCCGATCCTGGTGACCCTCGGGGTCATTCTCATCGTCATCGGTCTCGTGCTCGAGCTGATGGGGATGGCTGGGCACGCGATCGGCGGTCGGCGCCACTACTACTGACGCTCGGGTTCGCCCTCACTCGAGAGGCGTAACCAGAGACACGTCCGGCGATTCGGGACGTGTCTCTGTCGTTAAACCGACCTACACTGAGCGCACGCTATGCCTGACGATGCGCACGCAGGGCCCGGGCCGCCACCGCCGCATACCGGGGGATCGACCGGATGGGGCGCTGTGCTCTCGTGGCCGGAAATTCGCCGTGGCACGCCGCTTCGCGTTCTGATCGATCTCGTTCAGTACGGCGTCGCGATTGCACTGCTCGTGCTCGCGGCTGCGGTGCTCGTACGGAGCTTTATCAGCTTCATCACGTCGCTGAACTCAGCAGCTTCCGATTACACGTTCTCCCTGATCAACGCGATCGACGGCGTGCTCGTGGTGATCATCCTCGTGGACATCATGCGAACGGTGCTCACGCATCTCGAAGGATGGGGCTTCCCGTTTCGGCCCTTCCTGGTCATCGGCATCATTGCCGCTGTTCGAGACATCCTCGCAGTCTCGACACGGCTCACCCTGTCCTCAGGGGGAGCGACACCGGGACCGGCGGCGATATCACAGTCGCTGTTCGAACTCGGCACCAACGCCGGCGTCATCCTCGTGCTAGCGGTAGCGCTCTTCCTCACCCGCGGGCAGAACGTCGACGCCGAGACCGAAGCCCGGCAATAACGCGCGGTTGACCAGGATCGTCTCGTCGATGCGCTCATCCATCGTCCAGTACTCCCATTCACCCAACTCCAGATAGGTGTGGTGGTAGCGTGGGCTGCTCGAATCGCGCGGCCACGGTTTCACAACGCCGTCACCGCGAATCAGGGCGACGAACGCCCGGAACTCAGGCTCGAGATCCTGCCGCCATTGCAGCACCGTGTACTCGTGAGGCCACTGCGGCATGGTTTTGGCGAACTGCCAGCGCACCTTTGCGATGTAGGCACGAGCGTCGTCGACGGTGAAGGTCATCCCCGCACCCTGATCGCTGTTGGCGACAGATGCGTGTCGCGTTAGCGAGGATTCGGTCGGCGAGATTCCAGCGCCGTCCGACCACCGCGAGCCACGAACCCTTCGGCGTCGCGCTGAGCGCGAACCACGCGTGCACCTGGAATCGACGCCGGCGCCTACATCGGTGCCCGCGTCGCGGTCTAGCCTGCGAGCAGGCGGCGCGCTTCACGCGCCATCTCCGCGTCCTCCCGCGCAGTCACCACGACGACCGCCGGCCGGCCGTCCGCCTGGGAGATGACCGCGTCGCCATCGGCGGGAAGCAGCGTCTCCGGGAGCCCGAGCAGACCGAGTCGGGTGCAGACCCTCGTTCGTATCAAGACCGAGTGCTCACCGACCCCGCCCGTGAACACGAGGGCGTCGAGGCGGTCGAGCGACGTGGCAAGACCACCGATGACCCGGCTCAGCACGTGGACATACACGTCGAGTGCCAGCACGCACGCCGCATCGCCCAGCGCGGCGTCACGCTCGACATCGCGAATATCGGACATGCCGCAGAGTCCGAGGAGTCCGCTGCCGTGCTCCAGTGACCTGGTCATCGCCCCGACGCTGAGGCCGTGATAGTCCTGGAGCCAGAGCAGCGCGCCCGGGTCGACCGTGCCGCTTCGCGAAGCCATGACCGCGCCTTCCAGCGGCGTGAAGCCCATGCTCGTATCGACGCTGCGTCCATCGCGGACTGCGCACGCGGAGACGCCCGAGCCGATGTGCGCGATCACGACATGCATCCCATCCGGCGATCGATGCAGCAGTTCCGCGCTCCGCCGGCTCGACCACGCATACGAGAGGCCATGGAACCCGTAGCGGCGCACTCCCCACGCGCGCCAGTGCGCAGGCACCGCATAGGTGGTTGCGAAGTCCGGGATGTCCGCGTGGAACCCGGTGTCGACGCACACGACCTGGGGGCGGTCGATACCGGCACGGGCGGCGTCGAGCAGCGCCAGCGCGGGTGGGACATGGAGCGGTGCCAGCTCAACTGCGGCGTCGAGCTGGTGACGTACCGCATCGTCGACGAGCGTCGCATGCCGGATGGCCGCCCCACCGTGCACCAACCTGTGGGCAACCGCGTCGATGTCGCCCGCACGAGCGGCGAAATCGCGCAGCGCGGCTATCGGATCAGCGTCTCCGTCGGTCTGCTGCTCATCCTCGACCGCGTCGTCGTCATCGACCACGCTCAGCTTCAGACTGCTCGAGCCCGCATTCACGGCGAGGATGCGCATCGATCACTCCGGCGCGGTGGATCGCGACCTGTCCGCGCTCAACCCGGCCACCGCCAGTCCCGGATCTCGGGTATGTCCTCGAAATGCTCACGGATGTACTCGTGGTGGCGGCGCAGCTGAGCGACGCAGTACTCGTTCAGGGCGCTGGCGCCGGCGGGAGCACGCGGGGAACGGCGGAGCGCCTCCATGACCAGGTGGTAGCGGCTCATCTCGTTGAGCACCACCATGTCGAAGGGCGTGGTGGTCGTGCCGTGCTCGTTGTAGCCCCGAACATGGAAGCGTGGGGCGTTGGGCCGGCCGTGCACGACTTGATGGAATGCCCTCGCGTAGCCATGAAACGCCATCACCACGTCGGCCTCATCGGTGAACAGCTCGGCGAAGTACTCAGGACTCAGCGCGTGCGGATGGAACGGCGCGGGGCTCATCGCGAGCAGGTCGACCACGTTGACCACGCGAAAGCGCAGGTCGGGCACATGCTCACGCAAGAGCGAGGCGGCGGCGAGCGTCTCCAACGTCGGGATATCGCCTGCACAGCCGAGCACGACGTCCGGCGGACCATCACCTTGATTCGAGGCCCAGGTCCAGATCGATGCTCCTCGCGCACAGTGCTCGATCGCCGCGTCCATCGACAGGTACTGGAGTTCCGGCTGCTTGTCGATGACGATCAGGTTCACGTAGTTGCGACTGGTGAAGCAGTGATCCGCCACGGAGAGCAGGCAGTTGGCGTCCGGGGGCAGATACACGCGGACCACGTCGCCGCTCATGGCCATCACCGTGTCGATGAGCCCGGGTCCCTGGTGGCTGAAACCGTTGTGGTCGTTGCGCCAGCACGTGGATGTCAGCAGCACGTTCAGCGCCGCGACCGGCTCACGCCAGCTGAGTCTGCGTGCAGCCTCGAGCCACTTGGCGTGCTGGACGGTCATCGACGCCGACACCATCGCGAACGCCTCGTAGGTCGCGAACAACCCGTGCCGGCCGGTGAGCAGGTACCCTTCGAGCCAGCCTTCACAGAGATGCTCCGAGAGCACCTCCATCACACGCCCGCCGGGGCTGACGTGATCGTCGATCGGGATGGTCGCCTCCTCGAAGCAGCGGTCCTCGATCTCGAAGACGGCACCGAGCCGGTTGCTGTTGGTCTCGTCCGGACAGAAGAGGCGGAAGTTGTCGGGATTGTCGCGGTAGATGTCGCGAATCCACTCACCGAACCGCCGGGTCGACTCTGCAACGGTGACCCCGGGGTCGACAGGCATCGCGTACGCGGCGAACTCGGGGAGGTGCAGAGCGCGGAGCAGCCTCCCGCCGTTGGCGTGGGCCGACGCCCCCATGCGTTTGTCGCCCTGCGGCATGAGTGATGTCACCGCGCCGACGGGCGCGCCGCCACCGTCGAAGAGCGCCTCGGGCCGGTAGCTGCGCATCCACTCCTCGAGCTGCGCGAGGTGGTCCGGGTTGCTCCGGACATTGTCGAGAGGCACCTGGTGGGCACGGAACGTTCCTTCCACCGGCAGCCCGTCGACGAACTTGGGACCGGTCCAGCCCTTGGGAGTCCGAAGGACGATCGCCGGCCACGCTGGGCGACCCGGGAGGGCGCCGCTGCGTGCCGCCGACTGGATCTCACGAATCCGGTCGTAACAGCTGTCCAGCGTCCGCGCGAACTCCTGGTGCACCGCCCGCGGGTCGTCGCCGCTGACGACATGGACGTCGTATCCGTGCGCGCCGAGCAGACCACGAACGTCCAGCTCGCGAGCGCGTCCGAGCACGGTGGGCCCGCTGATCTTGTAGCCGTTGAGCTGCAGGATCGGAAGCACGGCGCCGTCACGACGTGGGTCGAGAAAGCTCACCCCTTTCCACGATCCCTCGAGCGGGCCCGTCTCGGCCTCGCCGTCGCCGACGACACACGCCGCGATCAAGTCGGGATTGTCGAAAACTGCGCCGAAGGCGTGCACCAGCGCGTACCCCAGCTCGCCACCCTCGTGGATGGAGCCGGGAGTGGGGACGCTCACATGGCTGGGGATGCCGCCCGGTGTGGAGAACTGCCGCACTAGTCGCAGGAGTCCGGGCTCGTCGAGCGAGACCGCCGGATAGATCTCGGAATACGTGCCTTCGAGGTACACGTTGGCGACGATTGCTGGGCCGCCGTGACCAGGACCGGCGATGTAGAGCACGTCGCAATCGCGCTGCTGGATCAGGCGGTTGAGCTGGACGTAGATCAGGCTCAGCGCCGGTGATGTCCCCCAGTGGCCGAGCAGCCGGGGTTTGACGTGCTCGACGCTGAGCGGCACCCGAAGCAACGGATTCGCCTGGAGGTAGATCTGCGCGACCGTCAGGTAATTGGCCGCGTTCCAGGCGGTGACGAGCGCATCCAGGTCGACGCTGCCGACGGACGGTGTCAGGGGGCTCACCACGGGCATCGTAGCCGGGGAGGCCGTATTGCTCGGTTGTGAGCCGGTTGTCACCGCGGCTAGTCGGTATTCCGGAACGTCAGTGAGTACCCCTTGCCGGGCCTGTTGACCAGGTCGCAGGGGATCTCCAGCCGGACCAGGATCTTCCTGAGCCGGAGGACGTAGTTCCGGACTTCCTCCGGGAAGAGCGCCGCGTCGGACCACGCCAGGCTGGTGATCTGCGACGCCGTGTAATAGCGGTGAGGGTGGTCCAGCAGGAACTGGAGGAGCTCGAACTCTCGAGTGGTCAGGACGGCCTCCTGACCCTTGTGGCGGATGACCCGTCCGTCCGGGTCCAGCCAGAGGCCCTGGAGTTGCCAGACGCGCTGATACCAGAGGTCGAGGCGGGCGTAATAGCCGGCCATCTGCGCCTCGATGAAGCCGATATCCGCATCGGCTGCGGTCTGCGCCACCGGATGCAGCTTCGGCAGTTCGCGTTTCACGCGATCGAGCAAGCCCAGCTTGAAACGGATCAGGTCGTCGTAGATGCTCATCCAGTGGCGCGCATCTTCCCAGTGCTCGGTCTCGATGTCCTCGCCCTCGAACGGGCGTGTCGCCGGTGCGGCGCGGCCGGTACCCACGCCTGTGACTATACGGAAGCTGTTGCTGATCTTCTTACGGGTCGTGGTGTATCAGAAGAAACATGAACCAGAAGGGGGCGCGTGAGCGACCCGACATCGTCGCCGCCATCAGAGGCGGTGACGACTCTTTGGGCATGGATGGTGAGGCCGATCTCGCCACCGCAACACTGGAACAGGCGTTGTTCTGGAGAAACATCTACTCAGAGATACTCGCCATGGAGGAATCGGTCCTCGAGCGCATTCAGCAGCTGATGGCCGATCAGTCGCCCCAGGCGCGTCAGGAGGTCGCGCTCACCAACGTGCCGGTCGTGGTCGCTCAGGCAGAACGATTTCGATCGCGCCTCGGCTTTTGGGAGTCCGCGTGCCGGCGGATCGCCGCAGGCCCCGTTGCTGCCGGGGTTGCGCCGGTGCTGCCCTGAGAGCGGTGTCGCGGAACGCCTTCTGTTACTGCAATTGTTGCGCTCTCCCGCGAAAACTGATGGCACGTGGGAACGCAGGCTGAACGATTTTCAGTGTCGAGCGTCCACAAAGGAGCCGGCACATGACCGATATGCAAACCCAGGACCAGGCCGTCACGAACTACGGTTCGAACCGGACGGGAGTCAACACGACCACCGAGACTGTCGCTGATCCAGCCACGGGCGCGAGCGTGCGCCGCAGCAGGACGAGCGTGTGGTCCGGCAGATCTCCGGGCATCGAGGTCGTCTGGCTCATCGCCGGGATCGTCGTCGCATTCCTCGCGCTCGACTTCATATTTCACGCAGCGGGAGCGAACGACGTCGGATTCGCCGCGTTCGTCTTCGCCGTCGGCAAGGCGCTGGCATCGCCGTTCGCAGGAATCTTCAAGACGGCAACCGCTGCACGCGGCAACCTGATCGTCTGGGCCGACGTCCTGGCGATGGTCATCTACGTGCTTGCGGCAGCCGTCATCGTGAAGGTTGTCGCCCTGATCTCGGCCCGCAGCGCGACGACAGCGAACTAGCAAGCGAACACGACGGAGGGCGGACAGCAATGCTTGCACTGGTCTCGGTGACATTCGACCCCGGTTCGATCCTCGTGTGGGCGTTGATCGGGTTGATCGCAGGCTTCCTCGCCAGCAAGGTGATGACGGGTCACGGCAAGGGCATCGTTGCCGACGTCGTGATCGGCATCATCGGAGCGGTTGCCGGCGGTTTCCTTGCCCGCTACCTCGGCGTCACCAACGCGGTCACCAGCCACTCGATCATCGTNNGGGAAGCGCCGAAGCTTCTTCGGGTGAGTTCGGGTCGCTCCTGAGCGACCCTTCGAGCGCGACACCGGCGGTGCCGGGTGCGCCGCTGGCGGCGCCTGCTATCGAGGCACGCGGCGTGTGACATTGTCGGTGCACCAGCGATGCGAGAGCGACCCGAGAACGAGGCCGGCGACAGGAGCAGACGCCGTCTGAACACGCGATCCGTGATCGTGCTCCTCGGCATCATTGCCGTCGCGAGCGCAATCGGGATCGTCGTGTCGTTCGGGCAGCGCTCGCCGGCACGCATCTCGGACCCGGCGCCGACACCCTTCGCTCGTCAGCCGATCACACCGAGCCCTGTGCCTCTCGAACCCCAGTCGGGTGATGGGTTCAGCGTCGCTGACGACCTCGCGACCCACCAGATCGTGCTCTTCGGTGGCGTCGGCAACTATGCGAACACCTGGCTGTGGGACGGTTCCAANNCTGGCTCATCCGCAGACCAGTCCCGAGGGACGCTTTGGTGCCTCCGAGGCATACGACCCGCAGACCAAGACCGTGCTGCTGTTCGGGGGGCGCCTGGAACCGGGAACGCCGGTCCACGATACGTGGGCGTGGAACGGGACCACCTGGCTGGATCTCGACAGTGGCGCCGGCGGCCCGCAGCCCGGCGAGGGATCGGACATGGCCTGGGATCCCGCGCACAAGCAGATGGTGCTGCTCACCAGGTCTGGGGTCATCTCGAACCCAGCCCGGACGTGGGTCTGGTCGGGGACGCACTGGACCCAACCGGCCGGTTCGGCGCTGCCTGCTGCCGCTTCCTACAGCCCGATGTGGTTCGACCCGGTTACTCGATCTCTGCTTGCGGTCGGTTGCTGCGTCGGCCCACCACCCTCGACCGGCGCCGCCAACACCACCTGGCGATGGAACGGAGCAAGCTGGACGCTGCTGCCGACGCCCGCCAACCCACCGATCAACGGTTCAACGATGGCGTTGGATCCGGCGATCGGTCGTCTGGTGGTGTGCGCATGTGGCACGCCACCGGTGCCGGGGCCGGCGCTCTTCGCCTGGGACGGCACCGGCTGGGCGGAGCTTGCCTCCGGCTCGCCGCCGGTCGAGGGCGGGACGGCGATCACGGATTACGACCGCCACCAACTGCTGCTCTTCGGAATACCCAGGTCGGCGACGCTGCCGGTCCACTCGCCGGTCCAGGTCTGGTCGCTGACCGGATCGACGTGGGGTCGACTCGGCCCGGCAGGGTAGGCCGGCGACGCGTCAGCCTCGCGACGTTCCGCCCGAGTTGCACGCGCCATCGACCATCTGCTCGTGGATCTGTCCTGAAGAGGGGACGGTCCCGGTGGTGAAACGGGGAACCGAGCGCGGGATACGTCGAGGCGGAACCCAGGCCACCAGAAGGTACGCTGCCTGGTGATCCCGGCAGGCAGTCCACTGGAGCCGCGACGACGCCATCGACAACCCAGGACATCACCTTCCCGTCGCGAGGCTCGACGTTTCGCGGCTACCTGGCGCTGCCTGACAGCGCCGCACCCCACCCGGGTGTGGTGGTCATCCACGAAGCCTTCGGCCTCAACGACAACATCCGCGATATCACGCGCCGGTTTGCGGGAGAGGGATACGCGGCGCTCGCCGTCGATCTCTTCACCGACCACAGCCGGGCGATCTGCATGGCTCGCCTGATGGGTTCGATGCTCACGGGACGCGAGCCGGCGTCGGTCGCCGACCTTGCAGCCGCGATGGACCACCTCGTGGCGCAACCCGGCGTCGATCCGGATCGCGTCGGCGCCATCGGGTTCTGCATGGGCGGAGGCTTCGTGATCGCATGGGGGCGACGGGACCGGCGCCTGCGCGCGATCGCGCCCTTCTACGGCACCAATCCTCGACCCATCGAAGCCGTGCGCCGGATGTGCCCGGTGGTGGGCAGCTACCCGGGAAAGGACTTCACAGCGCGCGCCGGCCGCAAGCTCGACGGCCATCTCGCCCGGCTCGGTGTGGCTCGTGACATCAAGGTGTATCCGGGTGCTCGCCATTCCTTCTTCAACGACACCGGCAGGGCATATGACGAGGACGCTGCTGCGGATGCGTGGCGCCGGATGCTGGACTTTTTCGCCGAGCACGTGCAATCAGCGCGCCCCTCTCGATGACCGAACCGATCGACGTCCGCGAACGCATGGAGGTCTGTGACCTGCTGCTCGAGCTTGGTCCAGACGCGCCCACGTTGTGTGAAGGCTGGACGACGGCCGACCTCGCAGCCCACCTGGTGCTCCGCGAACATTTTCACCGCTGGTCCGACGCCCAGCGCGCGGTGGAGAAGGCGAAAGGCCTGCCCGCGATGGTTGCGCGTCTGCGCGCCGGGGCACCACTGATTCCGTGGCGTCTTCCAGGCATTCGCAATGTGTTCAACGGGTTGGAATACTTCATCCACCACGAGGACGTCCGGCGCGCCAATAGTCGTGATCCGCGCGCGCCGATGGCTGACCTCGAGGCGCTGTCATGGCGGATGGTCGGCTACAGTGCGCGCAGGGTTGCTCGCCGGATCCGTCCGTATGGGATCGAACTGGTCCTCCCCGATGGGCGGAGGCGCCGATACGGATCCGGTGAGATAGTCACGCTGACCGGTCCCGCGACCGAGTTCGTGCTCTACCTCGGCGGCAGGCGTTCGGCGGCGCGGGTGACACTCAGCGGCGCCCCAGATGCGGTGGCCGCGCTCGAGCGCACCAAAACAGCGATCTGACCATGCGGGTGGGTCGAGTAAATTCAGGGAATGATCGGTGACTGATCCGGTGACCCGGATGCTTGCAGATGATGCGGCGTCACGGGCGCTCGGCATCGAGGTGCGCGACGTCACCGCCGGCGCCGCAACCGCCACCATGACGATCCGCGCGGACATGGTGAACGGCCACGGCATCACCCACGGGGCGTTCGTTTTCGCTGTCGCGGACACCGCATTCGCGTGTGCCTGCAACAGCCACGGCCCACTCACCGTCGCGGCCGCGGTCGATATCACGTTCGTCGCACCGTCGCGTGCCGGCGATGTGCTCGAGGCGCGCGCCGTCGAGCGCACGCGGTTCGGACGCTCGGGAATCTACGACGTCACCGTGCGCCGTGGCGACGACATCATCGCCGAATTCCGAGGGACCAGCCGCACCATCGGGAGGGATCGGGCGTGACCAGCCTCGGCAGCGCGCCGGCACCGGAACTCCTCGACTCCGGTGAACGCCTGAGCCGAGATGCCCTGCTCGACCTCCAGCTCCAGCGTCTGCGCTGGTCGTTGCGCCACGCCTGCGTCAATGTCGCGCACTACCGTCGCGCATTCGACGCCGCGGAGGTCACGCCCGACGACTGCGAGACGCTCGCCGACCTGGCGCGGTTTCCCCTGACCACCAAGCTTGATCTCCGCGACAACTACCCGTTCGGGATGTTCGCCGTGCCGCGGTCGGAGGTACGCCGCGTCCATGCGTCGAGCGGCACCACCGGACGCCCGACGGTGGTCGGCTACACCCAGGACGATCTCGACACGTGGGCAGACCTGATGGCGCGGTCCATCCGCGCCGCCGGCGGACGCCCGGGCGACATGGTCCATGTCGCCTATGGCTATGGCCTGTTCACCGGCGGGCTGGGCGCCCACTATGGCGCGGAGCGCCTCGGCTGCACGGTCGTCCCAGTCTCGGGTGGGATGACGCCACGCCAGGTGCAGTTGATCCGTGACTTCGAGCCGGCGATCATCATGGTGACGCCCTCATACATGCTCGCCCTCATCGACGAGTTCGAACGCCAGGGCGTGGACCCGCGGACGTGCTCACTGCGCATCGGGATCTTCGGCGCGGAACCGTGGACCGAGGCGATGCGAGCGGAGATCGAGCAACGCCTGGACATGCATGCCGTCGACATCTATGGACTGTCGGAGGTCATGGGTCCCGGGGTTTCGCAGGAGTGCGTGGAAACCAAGGACGGTCTGCACATCTGGGAAGACCATTTCTACCCCGAGGTGATCGATCCGATCAGCGGCGATGTGCTGCCCGACGGAGCGATCGGCGAGCTGGTCTTCACCTCGTTGACCAAGCAGGCGTTGCCCATGGTCCGCTACCGAACTGGGGATCTCACCCGGCTGCTGCCGGGGACAGCCCGGCCCGCGTTTCGGCGCATGGAGAAGGTGACCGGGCGCAGCGACGACATGATCATCCTCCGCGGGGTCAACGTCTTTCCCACCCAGCTGGAGGAGTTGATCGTCCGCACGCCCGGGCTTTCGCCGCACTTCCAGCTGATCCTTGGGCGCGAGGGGCGGCTCGACACCCTGACGGTTCGAGTCGAGGCCCGCCCCGACTGTCCCGACGAACGACGCGACCCCGCTGCCCAGGCACTGGCTCGCGAGGTCAAGGGTCGAGTCGGGGTCAGCGTCGCGGTCGAGGTCGTCGACCCTGACACCCTCGAGCGCTCGGTCGGGAAGCTCCAGCGAGTCATCGATCGCCGGTCGTAGACTTCCCCAGCCCGCCGGTCGGGCACGCCAGTCCAGGGGTTCACGGGAGGCACATTTCGGGGTGGATCGGTTTCTCCTGTACCGGACCTACGACGAGCTGGAGGTCGGTCAGACCCAGCGCACGCGGGGACGCACCATCACCGAGACGGACATCGTCAACTGGTGCGCGCTCACCGGCGACTGGTTCTACCCGCACATCGACAAGGTTGCGGCCGAGCGATCGATGTTCGGTCAGCGTGTGGCGCCTGGAATCATGGTGTTCGCCCTCGGCACCGGCCTTGGCGTGCCCAGCGACGCCACGACCATCCTCGCCAACTACGGCACCGACCGCCTGCGTTACACGGCGCCGACATGGATCAACGACACCATCTACCTCGACATCGAGGTCATTGAGAAGTCCGATCGCGACGCCAGGTCGGGACTGGTGTCGTACCGCTGGGACGTGCTCAACCAGAACGCGGTCACCGTCTGCGCGAGTCAGCTGAAGATCCTCACCGCCAAGGAGCGCGCACCGTATGCCGGAATCTGACCAGCGTCCGACGGTTCGCCTGACCCTCGAGGACGGCGTCGCCGAGCTGGTGCTCGATCGCCCCGACAAGATGAACGCGATGAACGGCGCGATGGTACGGGCGCTCTCGGACAGCCTCGATGCGGCGGAGGCCGGCGGCGCACGGGCGCTCCTTGTTCGCGGCGAGGGACGCGCGTTCTGCAGCGGACGCGACCTCGCCGATGCCGATCCGCTCCATGAGGACGGTGAGGCGATCCTCCGGGATGTGTTCAACCCGCTGATGACGCGCATGGCCGGCCTCGCCGTCCCCACGATCGCCGCCGTGCACGGCGCCTGCCTCGGCACGGGCCTCGGTCTCGCGCTCGCGTGCGACATCGCCTACGCGGCCGACGATGCCCGGATCGGATCGCCCTTCGCACGAATCGGCGCCGTCCTTGACAGCGGTGCCCATGCCGCCTTCGTCGCGCGCGTCGGCCCCCACCGCGCCCTCGAGCTCGTCTACACCGGGCGGCTCCTGTCCGGGCGCGAAGCCGCGGAATGGGGTCTCGTCAATCGCAGCGTCGCCGGTGCCGATCTCGTCCGCCGGACCCGAGAGATGGCTCGCGCGATCGCCCACGGGCCCACTGCCGCATTCCTCGAGTCCAAGCGCATCGTCCGGCTGATCCAGGACGGATCACCCTCGATCGCGGACCTGCTCGCCGCCGAAGCCGCAGCGCAGGGGCGCGCGTCGCGGAGCCATGACTATCAGGACGGCATCGCGGCGTTCCAGGAGAAACGGAAACCCGCCTTCACCGGTCGGTAGCCAGCTTCCTCATGACCGACCTCGCACTCTCATTTCCGAGCCTCGTCTTCGAGCGCCCTGAGGACGGAATCCTGGTGATCACCATGAAGGCCGAGGGCCGTCTCAACGCGGCCGGCGCCGCCATGCACCGTGACCTTGCAGAGGTGTGGCGCGCGGTGGACTCCGACCCCGAGACCCGTGTGGTGATCATTCGCGGCGCCGGCGGCACCTTCTCTTCGGGCGGCGACTTCGATCTCATCGAGGAGATGACCGCGGACTTCGGAGCTCGGGTCCGAGTCCTCCGGGAGGCGCGCGATCTCGTCTACAACGTCATCAACTGCAGCAAACCGGTGGTCTCGGCGATGGACGGCGTGGCCGTGGGGGCTGGACTCGTGGTGGGCCTGCTCGCGGATATCTCGATCGCCGGTCATTCGGCTCGGCTGATCGACGGCCACACCCGGCTCGGGGTCGCCGCCGGCGACCATGCGGCGATCATCTGGCCGCTGCTTTGCGGCATCGCCAAGGCCAAATACCACCTCCTGCTCTGCGAGCCGGTGAGCGGCGAGGAGGCGGAGCGCATCGGCCTCGTCTCGCTCAGCGTCCCCGACGGCGAGGTGCACACCAGGGCCCTCGAGGTGGCCCGAAAGCTCGCTGCGGGGTCGCCGACCGCGATCAGCTGGACCAAGTACGCGCTCAACAACTGGCTTCGAGCGGCCGGCCCCATCTTCGACAGCTCCCTCGCCCTCGAATTCCTCGGCTTCACCGGCCCCGATGTCGCCGAGGGACTGGCCGCACGACGGGCCAAACGCGCGCCGGATTTCGGCGGCGCCGGTCCGCAGGGGTAGGATCGATCAACGTGAGTGTGGAGGTGTCGTCGGCAGCGAGCGGGCCATCCTCATTTCCGGGGCTGCCGAAGGCTGCCTGGCAGGACGTGGCCGCCGAGGGAGCGCTCAGCGCGGCCCAGTCCCACGACGTCGAGCTGAGCACCGAGCAGCTCCGCTCCCTCTACCGCCTCATGGCGCTCAGCCGCAGGGTCGACCGCCAGGCGATCAACCTCACCCGTCAGGGTGCGCTCGGCGTCTTCGCCTCGAGCCACGGCCAGGAGGCTGCCCAGGTGGGCGCGGTCTTCGCACTCGAGGCCGAGGACTGGCTCTTTCCGACGTACCGGGAGACGGTCGGCACTTTCGCCCGCGGCGTCGATGTCGTCGAGATCCTGGCGCTCTTCTCGGGAAGCTGGCACTGCGGCTTCGACCCGTACCAATACAGGGTCGCTCCGCTCACGACTCCGCTGGCAACCCAGGCGCTCCACGCGGTCGGCCTGGCGATGGCGGCCCGGATCAAGCACGATCCGATCGTCGCGCTGACCTTCTTCGGCGACGGCGCCGCCAGCGAGGGTGATGCCCACGAGGCGCTGAACATGGCAGGTGTGTTCGGCGCGCCGGTGGTGTTCGTTGTCCAGAACAACGGATACGCGATCAGCGTTCCGTATCGCCTCCAGACCAAGACCTCGTCGATCGCGCTGCGCGCGGCCGGCGTGGGCATGCCCGGCATCCGCGTCGACGGCAACGACGTCATCTCGGTGTATGGAGCCGTGAAGACGGCGGTCGACCGCGCGCGTCGCGGCGACGGCCCGACGCTCATCGAGGCGGTCACCTACCGTCTCGAGGCGCACACCACCGCCGACGACACCAGCCGGTACCGGAGCGACGACGAAGCAGCCGAGTGGCGAGTGAGGGATCCGGTCGAACGGTTTCTGCGAGTGCTTCGGGATGGAGGTGTCGTCGACGACGCCTTCGTGGCCGAGGTCGAGGCTGAAGGCGAGGCGACCGCGGCGCGCATGCGCGACTCGCTCTTCGACGCTCCCGCCGGTGATCCGCGCGAGATGTTCGACCACGTGTACGCCGCGCGCACTCCCCAGCTCGACGCTCAGCGCGCGCTCCTGGAACAGGAATTGCGGGCGGGCGAGGAGCACTGATGGAGCTGACCATGGCCGGTGCGCTCAACGCGGCGCTGCGCGATGCAATGCGTCAGGACGACTCTGTGGTCGTCTATGGCGAGGACGTCGGCAGGCTGGGCGGCGTCTTCCGAATCACCGACGGGCTCCAGGCGGAGATGGGCACGGACCGCTGCTTCGACACCCCGGTCGCGGAGGCGGGCATCGCCGGCACTGCGCTCGGGATGGCACTCTACGGGCTCCGTCCGGTGGTGGAGATGCAGTTCGACGGCTTCTCCTACCCGGCGCTCAACCAGGTGATCAGCCACGTCGCCAAGTACCGCAACCGGACCCGCGGCCGCGTCGGTCTGCCGATGGTGATTCGCATCCCCTACGGGGGCGGGATCGGCGCCGTTGAGCACCACTCGGAGAGCCCCGAGGCGTACTACTCGCACACGGCAGGGCTCACCGTCGTCTCCCCGGGGACGCCCGGCGATGCGTACGCGCTCCTGCGCGCGTCGATTGCGTTCGATGACCCGGTCATCTTCCTCGAGCCCAAGCGCCGGTACTGGTTGAAGGAGGACCTCGATCTGCCGGTGACCGCTCCTCCGATCGGCGAGGCGATCGTCCGCCGCGCCGGGACTGCCGCGACCCTGATCGCATACGGGCCGATGGTGAACACCGCCATGGAGGCGGCCACGCGGGCTGCCGACGAGAGCGGCTGGGATCTGGAGGTCGTTGACGTCCGGACGCTCTCGCCCGTCGACATGGACACCCTGGTCACGAGCGCCACCAAGACGGGACGAGCCCTGGTCGTCCATGAGGCGGCGCGCTTCGCCGGCTACGGCGCCGAGATCGCAGCCGAGTTGAGTGAGCGTGCCTTCGGGTATCTCGCAGCCCCGGTGCTGCGCGTGACCGGGTTCGACGTCCCGTATCCGTCAGCCAAGATCGAGCGCCACTTCCTTCCCGACGCCGACCGCATTCTCGACGCGGTCGCGCGACTGCTCGAGTACTGATCGATGCCGATGATTCGCGACTTCCTCATGCCCGACCTCGGTGAGGGGCTGACCGAGGGGGAGATCAACCGGTGGCTCGTCGCCGAAGGCGACGTCGTGGTCGTCGACCAGCCGATCGCGGAGATCACCACCGAGAAGGCCGTCGTCGAGGTGCCCACGCCGTTCGCGGGGCGCGTCGCCATCCTGCACGGCGCCGAGGGCGAAACCATCACCGTCGGCAAACCCCTGGTCAGCATCGAGGTCGCTGCTGCGCCGGCCACCGAACCGTCTGGCAACGTGCTCGTCGGCTACGGGACGAGCGAGTCGGTGCCACGGGTGCGTCGACATGCGACGCCCGGTCGCCCGGCCACCACACTGACTGTCGAGACGCCGCCCGCGTCACCGCTGGTGCGGCGCCTCGCCGCAGCGCTGGGGATGGACCTCGGGGCGATCGCCGGCACGGGTCCGGGCGGCATGGTCACCCAGGCAGACCTCGAGCGGGCAGGCGGGACAGCCGCACCCCCGCCCGCGTCTGCGATTGCCGGAGGCACACGGATCCCGCTCACCGGAATAGACCGCATCTCGGCTGAACGCCTGACGCGATCTCATCGCGATGCGCCGGACGCGGCGGCGTGGCTGACTGCGGACGCAACCCGCCTGGTCGCCATCCGCCCGGAGCTCGAGGCATCGAGCGCTCTCCGGGTGACACCGTTCGCGCTCATCCTCTGCCTCTGCGTCAGGGCACTTCAGGAGTTCCCCCGCCTCAACGCGCACTTCGACACCCAGGCCAACGACATCATCATCTTCGAGGCGATCCACCTCGGAGTCGCGGTGCAGACGGACCGCGGCCTCGTGGTCGCGGTGATCCGTGATGCGCAGCGCAGATCAACAGAGGAGATGTCGCGGGAACTCACGCGGCTCGCCAACGCCGCTCGTGACGGATCCATCGACGCTGCGGACCTGCGTGGCAGCACCTTCACGGTGTCGAACTTCGGTGCATTCGGCGTTGACGGAGGGACCGCGATCATCAATCCCCCCGAGGCGGCGATCCTCGGCGTCGGGCAGATCGCGACGCGGCCATGGGTCGTGGGCGGGGCGGTCGTGCCACGCTCGCTCGTGGAACTCTCACTCGCCTTTGATCACCGCGTTGCCGACGGCGGCATCGCGGGTGGCTTCATCCGAAAGGTTGCGGACCTCATCGAGGCTCCTGACGAGGCACTTGCCAGTGATTGAGTCTCCGGCCCCGAAGACGGAGCTACGCCGCGCGCAGGCCGATACGTGGGTGTACTTCGATGGCGACTTCCGAAGGTACGGCGACGCGCATATCGGCCTGCTCACCCACGCGCTCCATTACGGGACGGGCTGCTTCGAGGGGATCCGTGCGTACTGGAGTGAGCGGCAACATCGGATCAACGTGTTCCGGATGTCCGATCACTTCGCGCGCATGACCGGCAATGCGCGGATGCTCCACATGCAGCTGCCGCACACCGTCGACGAGCTCTGCGACATCACCGTCGAGCTGCTCCACCGCAACGCGTTCACCACGGATGTCTACGTACGGCCGCTGGTGTACAAGGCGAACGAGGAGATCGGCATTCGCTTTCACAACCTGCGTGACGGGTTCATGATCGTCCCCGTCCCGTTCGGTGCGTATGTGGATACGACCGGGGGCATCCGCTGCCAGGTCTCCAGCTGGCGGCGCATCGACGACAACGTGGCGCCGGCGCGGTCGAAGGCGACCGGCATCTACATCAACAGCGCGCTGGCGAAGACCGAGGCCTTTCTCAACGGTTTTGACGAGGCGATCCTGATGACCCAGGAGGGCCACGTGTGTGAAGGCAGCGCGGAGAACCTCTTCATCCT
>PNBE01000081.1:0-201 GCA_003135895.1 Candidatus Dormiibacterota bacterium | reverse complement strand
GAGGTCCTGCTCTGCGGAACCGGTGCCGAGGTTTCGGCGGTGATCGAGATCGATCGGCGCACCATCGGCGCGGGCTCTCCCGGCCCGCTCACATGCAAACTCCAGGATCTCTATTTCGGCGTGTGCAAGGGCGAGGACGACCGCTACGCGAACTGGTTGACGCCGATTCTCTGACGCTCGATCACTGGTCGAAGTCGAGGA
>PNBE01000188.1 GCA_003135895.1 Candidatus Dormiibacterota bacterium | reverse complement strand
TGGATGAAGTCACTCGCACCCAAATTGATGGCGCCGCGCGGATCATTGGCCAATGACCTGGACGTCGAGACGAGTCAGCTGGTCCCTCCTCCTAGTCGTCGTCTCGCTACCCGTTCTGGTTTTCGGACTTCTGACGCTGCTCGCCCACACCCAGATCCCACCGACGCCGACGCCGACACCCGGGATCCCGCTCTTGCAAGGTGAGGCGTGCGGCCTGAGTTCGACCTCTTCGCCGACCGCGACCTCGGGGCCCGTACCAACCCTGGGGCCAGGGCTGCCGACCCCGCGCGAGGGAGGAGCCATGGGCTACGACAGTGTTGCCAACGATGTCGTCATGCTCGGCGGCCAGACCTTCTCCGCGAACGGCGGCGCCAGCCGGACCCTCAACGACTCATGGACCCTCGATTCGCAGGGATGGCACCAGGACCATCTCGTCCCGAACCCCACACCAGGCGCAATCGCCCAAGACCCGCGCACTGGGCACCTCATCATGGTTGGCAGCCCTTTGCCGAGTGGAGAGGCTCAGCAGACCTGGAGCTGGGATGGCAACGGCTGGAGGCGCCTGGCCGACCTCCCAGCGCCGCCAACCGTTGTGGTGGGACTCGCGCCGCTTGCGGATCAACTGGTCCTCGTCACTGAGAATTCCCAGGTCACAGCCACGCAGACGTGGGCGTGGACGGGCTCCGCTTGGGTGCTTCGCCATCCCGCCAGCAACCTTCCTCTGGGGGCAGCTGGACCGGTGATCTCTGCCGATCCGCTCCGCCACCGCGTTATCGCGGTTCTCACCGCCCTCCCAACAGCGGGCGGCGCGACCCAGACGTGGGCATGGAATGGATCGACATGGCGGCTCGTGTCCTCGACCTTCAAGCTCGGCCTCGACCCCACATCGGCCAATATGGCGCCGGACCCCCAGACCGGAACTGTCCTCTTGTACATGCACCCGGTCGGCTCGATAGGCTGCACCTGGGCACTCAATGGAGCTGTCTGGCGCGAGGTGAATTCCAGTTCACCGGGTGTGGACACGGCTTTCGGCGGCGCTTTGCTGCTGAGCGACACGCATATCGGACGGGTGATCCTCATCGGCGGCGCGCCCGGACCCAATCCACTGAACGTGCTGTGGGTACTAAGCGGCTCTGCGTGGAGGGCGGAGCCAGCCTCCGTTCTCGGCGCACCGCTAGGGTGACGCGTCACAAGGCCTCGGGAAGTGTTCCGGGTACATTTACGGATGCTCGCCTGGGCGAAGTCGCTCACACTTGGCTGCCCGCCGACGCACACTAGCGATGTGGCGACCGCGGATCCTGACGATGACAACATCCAGCGCTACGTGGTGCGCCACTATGCTCACGATCCGGAGCGTCACGAGCGCCGCCACCAGGTTGTTGCTGCGTTCGACAACGAAACGGAGTTCTTGCGGCTCCTCGAAAGGCTCAACGACGACCTCGAGCGTCGGCGAGACGCGGGTGCCGCCGTGGACCTCTCCGAGCACTACACCGGCGTAATGCTCGAGCCGGGGTACAGTCGCCGGCAGAAGGACGGCCGGATTCTAAAGCGGCTGATACGGCGCAGAGCGACGATCTCCGATGACCTGCTCGAGCGACTCGAATTGCCTCAGGGAATGTCCGTCTTGCGGTCACGCACCGAGAACGGCGGCTAGTCGATCGCTACCGAGTTCTCGTGGCAAGCGGGTTGGCAGGGGAGCGACCCAGCCTCACTCAAGGTACATTCCCGGATGCTGGCCTGGGCCGGACGAACCTCACTGGCTCCTGGCAGCATATCGTCCCAACGACACCTGAGCACTTCGTGCAAGTCGTCGTTCGTCAGGTCTACGAGGCAGCCCGGCGGAGCGCTGAGAGCTTGATGTCCACACCATCTGGACGCACATCCATCCGACGCGCTCCAGAGAGTCTCCGAGGTAGCTTCTGATACTGTCGCAGGCGCCAATGGGAGACCGTCCGCACGGCCACTTGCAGGTCGCAGCCACGTGGGAGCACCCCATGCCAGACACCACTTGTCACATGTCGATCTCGCTTGACGGCTTCGTCGCCGGGCCAGACCAGAGCTTGGACAACCCGCTGGGGAAGCGGGCCAGGAGTTGCACGGTTGGCACATCGGCGACCCGCGGGCGACTGAGGCCGACAAGGTCGCGACCGAGTGGCTCATGCGCCCCCGGGGCGCGTATGTGATGGGGCGGAACATGTTCGGCCCGATCCGCGGGGACTGGGACGAGGAATGGACCGGCTGGTGGGGCCCGGAACCGCCGTATCACGCGCCGGTGTTCGTGCTGACCCATCACGGTCGCGATCCCATCCGGATGGACGGGGGGACCACGTTCCACTTTGTCACCAAAGGGTTCGACGCGGCCTATTCCGCGGCATGTGAGACCGCCGGGGAAGCCGGCGTGGACATCGCTGGCGGGGCCTCGACCGTCCGGCAGGCGCTGGTAGCTGGGGTGATCGACGAGTTCACCCTCGACATCGCGCCTGTCCTGCTCGGTTTGGGCGAGCGCATCTTCGACGGGATCGAGTATTTCGGCTTCGAGCCTGCCGAGGTCTTGCACTCGCCGCTGACCACCCACATCCGCTACCGCCGCATCCACTGACCTGCGGCCGCGCTCCCCAGCTCAGCAGCACGATCATTTGCCCGGTTGATGGCGATCGTAAAACTACGCCGGCGAGAGTTCACGCATCCGCCCCTTCCGTCCGAAGGAGCGTGACGACGGCCTGTCCAAATCGTCAAGAGACATTAACGGATGCTCGCCTGGGCGAGCACGGCCATGCTCGACAAGCGCTCTTCATCTGCGAGGCGTCGCCATCAGGTCAGTCGGCTCAGGTCTGCGCTCATGCCCACCAAGGTCCCGAGAAAGCGATCCACGATGACGCCCTTGGCGTCGATGAGGATCACTGTGGGAGGGTCTAAGACGTTGTACTCAGAGGTGATGACCTCGCTCACGTCGTCGACGCTCGGGTACGGCACGCCGTAGCTCCGTTCATACGCGGCTCCATTGACGGAGGACTCCCGCTCGTCGACCCCGAGGAAGATCACACCTTTCGGCATCCATTGGGCCGCCAGTTTGTTGAGTTCCGGCTGCTCTGCGTTGCACGGACTGCACCACGAACCCCAGAAGTCAAGCGCCACCACGTGCCCGCTCGTCGACGCCCACTCGAAGTGCGAGCCTCCCAACGTCGGCCCACTTATCGGGGTTGCGAGACCGCCAGTGCCGTTTCCCGGGTTCGGCGCCTGCGACAGGTCTTGCTGAAGGCCGCAGGAAGCCCCCGCCAGAGCCGACGCCAAGCTGATCGCTAGGAGGCTGCGTCTCATGGAGCGACCACACGATTGCAGGTCATGGGAGCCAGTCTGCGAGAATCGGCGCACGTTGCCTTGCGCAATCCACACACGGAGACAGGGGTTCGCGTCTGGGTACATTCGCGGATGCTGGCATGGGGCGAGGTGCTCTTCTTCCAGCGGTCACGAGCGTCGTAAAGGTGTCCCACCGAACCGGTGGTAGGGGATGGCCGTGCAGCGTCGGATAGCAGTCGGATACTCCGCCCGTCCTAGCCCCGAGGTGCGAAGAACTCGAGTGCGATGTTGTCGGGGTCTCGAAATGACAATGCCGAGTAGGAAGGTGCGTCCACGATGCCACCGTTGGGGA
>PNBE01000060.1 GCA_003135895.1 Candidatus Dormiibacterota bacterium | reverse complement strand
ACCCATCATCGCCTTGGTAGGCCGTTACCCCACCAACAAGCTAATAGGCCGCGAGCCCGTCATCGAGCGGCTTACGCCTTTACTCACATCAGGATGTCCTGTTGTGACCACATCGGGTATTAATCCTGGTTTCCCAGGGCTATCCCCAACTCGAAGGTAGGTTGCTCACGTGTTACTCACCCGTTCGCCGCTAGATGTGAATTGGGTTACCCCGCATCACACCGCGCTCGACTTGCATGTTTCATGCACGCCGCCAGCGTTAATCCTGAGCCAGGATCAAACTCTCCATGAATACGTCTGTGTCCCGGTTAACCCGGGTCGTAGACATGCTTGACGAGGCCTACGCCGGTCCGTGCTCGATCGCACGAGACCCAAGGCCGTCGCGGAAAGTCGTCTCCACTCTTCAAGTGTCAAGGTTCATGGCGCGCCAAGTCCACAATGGAATCCCTGGCAACGCGGCCGTCGGGAGCACCCCCGAGCGGGCAACCCCCGGAGTTTACCGATCTGGAGGGCTCAGGTCAAGTCGGGCCCTGCTCAGGGGTACCGTTTCGACCTGACGCCCTATCGACGGTCATGATTGGGCCATGGCTACTGTCACCATCTCCCTCGACGATGACCAGGTGATCGAACTTGCCCAGGTCGCACGCGACGAGCGCACGACCGAAGCGGACCTCATCCGCGAGGGGATCGAGCGGCTCCTGCACTCTCGGCTCACCGGCCCCCGCATTCCGCGCTTTGCCCGGAGGCTAGGTCCGCTTGCAATCCCAGAGAAGCACGTCAACCCATAAGCCGCCGCCTCAGGGCTGACCCCGCTCCGGGAGGCAAAGCTCCTCGGCAACGCCTCTCGCCGGCCTAGTGGTGTGTCGCGGATTTGGTGATCCGGTCGAGGTTGGCTTGTCCGCGGGCGACTTTGTCGAGGATCTCGTCGGCGGGTTTGGTCCAGACGAAGGGCTCGGGTTTGTCGTTCCAGTGGGAGACCCAGCCGTCGATCCGGGTTTCGAGTTCGGCGAAGCTGGTGTTGGTCAAGGCTTTGCGGCTGAGCACGGAGAACCAGCACTCGACGAGGTTGACCCATGACGAGCTGGTCGGGGTGAAGTGCAGGTGCCAGCGGCGGCGTTTCTTGTGGGCCAGCCAGTCACGGACGGGCTGGCTCTTGTGGGCCGACAGGTTGTCCACGATGACGTGCAGCTCCAGGTCGGGGTCGACGTGCATGTCGATCCAGCGGAAGAACGCCAGCACGTCACGGCGGGTGTGGGAGCGGCGGGTGTCGTGCAGCACATCCCCGGAGCCCACGTTCAGCGCGGCGAACAGGTCCAGGGTGCGGCTTCTCTTGTAATCGTGGGTCATCGTCCCGGTCCGCCCCGGCACCATCGGCAGGGACGGCTGGGTGCGGTCCAGAGCCTGGACCTGGGTTTTCTCGTCGAAACAGAACACCGCTGCGGCAGCCGGCGGGTTCACGTACAGGCCGACCACGTCACGCAGCTTCGACTCGAAGCTCGGGTCTGTGGACAGCTTGAAGGTCTCCACCTTCCACGGCCGGATCCGCCGTGCCTGCCATATACGGGCCACCGTGTCCTTGCCGATCCCGTACCGGGCCGCCATCGACCTCGTCGACCAGCACGCAGAGCCGTCCTCGGGCACCGTGTGCAACGTGTCATGCACGATCGCTTCCACAACATCGTCGCCGAGCACAACAGGGCGGCCACGCCCCGCCCGGATGCGCCCCACCGCAGCGGTTCCCTCCGCGGCGAACCGGCTACGCCACCGACGGACAGACTTCGGCGTGGACGCGCACCGACGAGCGATCTCGGCGGTCGAAACACCGTCCGTGGCCCACAACAACGCCTTGGCCTGGCGCACCTCCCGAGCCGGCGCGGTGTGCGAACGAGCAAGCCGCTCCAGCTCAGCCCGCTGTCCACCCGTCATCTCCAAAGCCCCAGCCGCAGCCACCATCCCACCCACACTACGACAGATCACTATTTACGCGACATCACTAGTTGCGGAAGAAGTCGCCTGGCCGTGCTTCCCGAGGCGCGTCAGGCGCATCGGACGGCAACTGCGATGTGTATCCGTGGCTCGATCTGACGGCGACCGGGACAGCGCCGGCGGCCAGACCGCCCATCGACCAGGTCGGCCGGCTTGGTTGCTCGTCGGCGACCGAGAAGAACGGCTGTGCTCCACCCAGCCGGCTCAGCCACTCGCTCCTTGCAGATTTCATCGCCCAGTCCTCTAGCTCCGGTATACGAGCTTCGCTCCCGATATGCAAGGACAGGGATCAGGAAGGCACGACAGCGCTCGAGCCGCCTCCGATGGCGCCCTTGCGGACAGACGAAAGGTTCGTCGGCGTGGCATGGTCACCGCTGTTGTGCTCGTGTGCCCCAGCTGCGGTGCCGACCGCCTGATCCCGCTGACCTTCCCTGTATATCAGCGGAAAGCAGGGCCGGAGGTGATCTTCCGTCGACCCATGGCCAAATGCTCGGGCTGCGGGGAGCGCATATTCGCCAAGATCATCGCCCGCCAGCGGCTCCCAAAATCCAGCTGGGTCGACTGACGAATCCGAGGATCCCGCCACGTGGCAGGGATCAGACCGCAGTCCAGCCGCCGTCGACAACCGGTGCGCGGCCGGTGACAGTGCTCGGCGCGTCTGACGCCAGGAACATCAGCGCCCATCCAGCCAGCGCGACCGTTCTCGAGTTCCTTTCCCGCCGCCACGTCAGAGCGCGCGGCGGCCTGCGAACGCCCGGGCCATGGTGAGCTCATCCGCATACTCGAGATCGGAACCTGCGGGCAGCCCGTGCGCCGGCCTGGAGACCGTCACCTCGAGCTTGGCGAGCCGTTCGGCGACGTAGTACGCAGTCGCCTCACCCTCCACATCGGGATCGGTGGCGATCACCACCTCGCGAATCTCGCCCTCAGCCACCCGAGCCTCGAGCTCCCGAATGCGGAGTTCGTCGGGTCCCACGCCGTCCATCGGCGAGAGCGCGCCCCCGAGCACGTGATAGAGACCGTGGAACTCGCCGCTCCGCTCCACGGCAAGGACGTCCAGCGCTTCCTCAACAACGCATAACAACGATCCGTCTCGCTTGGCATCCGTGCATATCGCGCACAGCGGTCCATCCGCGATGAAGAAGCAGCGGGAGCACGGCCGGACCCGCGTATGCAGATCGGTCAGCGCGCCGGCGAGGCGCTGGGACATCTCAGCCGACGCCCGCAGGCAGTAGAACGTCAAGCGTTGCGCCGTCTTGGGGCCGATGCCGGGGAGCCGGCCGAATTCGGCCGCGAGCCGCTCGACGGCTTCAGGAACGAGTGGCACGCCCCTCCTCCGTCATCGCCCGGTGCCGGTTCCCGCTCAGAGCAGACCGGGAGGAAGGCCCAGACCGGCGGTCAGCTGCGACATGTTCGCTGCCGCGGCAGCGCGCGACTTGTCGAGAGCGTCATTGCACGCGGCGAGGATGAGGTCGGCGAGCAGCTCCGCACCCTCCTCGAGCGCCTCCGCTTCGATCGTCACCGACAGCACCTTCTGGTGCCCGTCTGCGGTGATCGACACCACGCCTCCCCCGGCGGTGCCCGTCACGGTCACGTCGTTGAGCTCCTCCTGCATCTTGGCCATGCGGGCCTGCACCTGCTGGAGCTGCTTCATCATCTGCTGCTGGTTCTTCATCTCGGACCTCGTTGGGGCAGTCTACGCACCGTTGGCCGATCGCGGCGC
>PNBE01000110.1 GCA_003135895.1 Candidatus Dormiibacterota bacterium | reverse complement strand
CGATGAGCGACCTCGTGCACCCGAAGGTCGCGATCATCACAGCGATCGGGCCACAGCACATGGAGCGCTTCGGCACCATCGACCGCATCGCCGGCGCGATGTATGAGGTCGCAACCGCGCTCCCCAGGGACGGCACGTTGATCCTCCACACCGGCGACCAGCCCGGAGCAGCCCTTGGACAGCGGGCACGCGCTGAGCAACGCCGGCTGATCCGCTACGCGCTCGCGAATGACGGCGAGACCGTCGATGCCGATGTCGTCGCTTCTTCGATACGGATCAACGCGCACGGTGGGACCTTTCGCTGGCGCTGGGAGGCAGAGGGTCTCGACCGGGAGGTGACCATCCCGCTGCTCGGACGCCACCAGGTGGCCAACGTCAGTGCGGCGCTCGCCGCGGTCCGCACGCTCGGATATTCGATCGACGACGCGATCACCGCCGCAGCCTCATTGGAGCAGGTCGAGCATCGCCTCCAGTTGATGGCGACTGCCGGGCCGCTCACGGTGATCGACGACTCCTACAACGCCAACCCGGTCGGCGTGCACAACGGTCTCGAAGTGCTCGCCGCGATGCACGGAGCCCACAAGTTCCTGATCACGCCGGGCCTCGTCGAGCTCGGCAGCGTCGAGGATGAGGAGAACCGGCGCTACGGCGAGCATGCGGCGAAGGTGTGCGACCACGTGATCGTCATGTCCGCGAAGACCAGCGCCTCGCTGTGCGCCGGTTTGCGCTACGGCGGCATGAGCGAGGATCGTATCCATGTCGTCGACACCCTCGATGACGCGACCAGGCTGCTCCAGAGCCTTTCGCGCCCCGGGGATGTCGTGCTGTTCGCCAACGATCTCCCGGACACGTATCTCCCTGTGGCGCACGCCGCTCGGGCGTAGGGCGGTCACGCCGGCTTCGCCTGGGAGATAATCGGCCCGGCCCCGTGCGGCCCCGTCTTCTCAGCCAGCGTCTCAGCACACGTCTCAGCCTGCGTATATGCAACGTCCCCACCGCACCGAGCACGTCTTGTGAGCACCGAGGTGCTCGACGAGCGCTCGCGCCACTTCGCCCTCGTTCGCGCCCAGGCGGCACTCATCGCGGATTCGTCACGGCCGGTCCGCAGGTTCGTCCTCAGTCCGGGGTCAAAGCTCACGTCGTCGCCCCGCAAACGCCGACACGCGCACCGCGGAACGTCGCCACCACCGCCGCCCGCCGCCAGGCGGCACACCTCCTGGAGAAGGCGAGTGATCGCGGCCGCGGCGCTGACCGTCCAGGTCGGCCTCCTGGCGCTGGCGCTCACCCTCCCCGGATTCCAGGTGCGCCAGGTGACTGTGGTCGGCACCCACCTGATCACCACCGGCGCCGTCGTCGCAGCCGCCGAGGTGCCCGAGCAGAGCATCTTCACCATCAACGGCGCGGCCATTCAGAGCCGCGTACAGGCGCTCGCCTGGGTCGCCAGTGCGGTGGTCACCACCGAGCTTCCGGCGACGGTGCAGATCGCGGTTGTCGAACGGGCGCCGACCTTGCGCATCCGCCGCGACGGCACCGACACGCTGGTCGCGTCCGATGGTGCGACGCTTCCCGGGCTCGACGCGACGCCCGCCGCGCGCAGCGGCATCCCGGTCCTCATCGATGACCGGGCGGGATCCCCGCAGACGATCGATCCCGTCCTGGTCCAGCTCCTCGGCTCGATAGCGCGGCGTTTCCCCGCGGTGTTCGGCTGCTCTGTGGCGGCCTACCTGTGGGGCGCCGACGACGTGGTCAGCATCTGGACGAGCACCGGCTGGCGCGCGGTCCTCGGTCATCTCGACACCGAGGACGCCCTGCGGATGCTTCCCGCGCAGATCGAGACGCTCGCCGCACTCAAGGGCCGGCTGAACTTCGCCAAGCCGGACTTCGGCTATGTGGACGTCGAGGCGCCCGCCGCACCGGTGAGTGGGGGCCATCCCGGCCTCCCGGCCGAGGTGACGGCGGCGCTCCTCCCAGTCGCGCCGGCGAATCAGCTTCCGCCCGCAGCGTCAGCTGTGGCTCCCCCCACGGCGCCTCCGACCCCTCGTCCCGCCCCGACCCCGACGCCGACCCCGTCCCCGAGCGTGAGCCCAACGTCCGGCATCACGCTCAACACCCCTCCGTCGAGCACACCCAAACCGTAGCCCGCACGGGCAAGGGATCTAGCGAACGCGGTCCCAGGGACGGGCGGCGCGCAGTGCGGAGAGGATCGCGCGCGTCGCCGGTGAGCGATTCATCGTGTAGAAGTGCACCCCCGGCGCACCCCCGGCGAGCAGCTCGGAGCACTGCAGAGCCGCCCACGCCACCCCCAGCTGGAGCACGGCCTCGGGGTCGTTCTCGCGCAAGCGCAGCGCGTCCAGCAGCGCCTCAGGGATGGTGGCGCCGATCTTGGACGTGAAACGGCGGATCTGGCCGACGTTGGTCACCGGCATGATGCCCGGGATGATCGGCACGGTCACCCCGGCCGCGCGCGCCCTCGCCACGAAGTCGAAGTACATCTGGTTGTCGAAGAAGAGGTTGGTGATCAGGTAGCTGGCGCCTGCGTCGGCCTTGCGCTTCGCGAAGCGCACGTCCTCCTCGGCGTCCGCCGACTCCGGGTGTTTCTCCGGATAGCAGGCGCCACCTACGCAGAAGTCGTATCCAGCCGTGATCAGCTCCATCAGCTCGCTGCCGTGCGCCAGGCCACCCGCGGTGGGCACGAAACGCTCGGTGCCTTCAGGGGCATCGCCTCGCAGGGCGAGCACATTGTCGACCCCTGCCTCGCGCAGTGCGTCGAGGATGCCCCGGAGATCGTCGGCGGTCGCGTCGACGCAGGTCAGGTGCGCGACCGGCTCGATGTCGAGCTCGCGACGGATGCGGGTGACAAGGTCGACGGTGCGCGTGCGCACGGAACCCCCGGCGCCGTACGTGACCGAGACGAATGTCGGCTCGAGCTCGCGCAGATGCGAGATCGCCTCGAACAGCTGGCGCACGCCGTCATCCGTCTTCGGAGGAAAGAACTCGAACGAGAAGACGGGCTGGCGGCGTCCCTCGAGGACGCTGTCGAGACGCATGGTGAGCACCATGCTACGGTCCGCCAAATGCTTGCGGCGTACGCATCGGCGGTCGGCGGCGATGATCCGCTGGCAAATCTCGCCGTCGGCGACCTTCCGGCGCCGGTGCCGCGGCCCGGCTGGGCCCGCGTCAGGGTGCGTGCAGCCTCGCTCAACCACCACGATCTCTGGACGCTGCGCGGGGTGTCGTCGGCACCCGTGACGCCGCCGCAGATCCTGGGATGCGACGCGGCCGGCGAGGTCGACGCCTACGGGGGCGAGCCGGCGCCGGGCGTCCCCGCGGTGGGGACCAGGGTGGTGGTGTATCCCATCGTCACCTGCGGCCACTGCGCCGCCTGCCTCGCTGACGAGCCCCTCGGGTGCCGGTCCTTCCGCATGCTCAGCGAGTCCCCGCTCGCGGGGGCCCTCGCCGAGTACGTCGAGATCCCGGCGACGAACCTGGTCCCGCTGCCGGACCAGGTGAGCTTTGCGGACGCTGCCTGCCTGCCCACGGCCTACCTGACGGCGTATCGAGCGCTCTTCGTGCGAGCCGGGCTGCGGCCCGGGAACAGCGTCCTGGTGCAGGGGGCGAGCGGCGGGGTGGCGACGGCGTGCATCCTGCTCGGCCGGCTCGCCGGCATCACCGTCTACGCGACCTCCCGAGACGAGGCAAAGCGGGCGCTTGCTGTCGATCTTGGGGCCGAGGCCGCATTCCCGGTCGAGCGCGAGACCGCACGCTCGGTCGTCGGCGCGACCGGAGGCGTCGGCGTGGACGCGGTGGTCGATACCGTCGGCGAGCCGACCTGGGACCTGAGCCTTCGGTCGGTGAAACCCGGCGGCGTGGTCGTGGTCCCGGGAGCGACCGGTGGCGCGAACCCTCCGGCGCAGCTCAACCGGATCTTCTTCCGGAGCATCACCATCGCCGGAACCACCATGGGGACGCGCGGAGAGCTGCGGCGGCTGGTCGATCTCACCGCCACCGGAGCGCTGCGACCGCTCATCGGCTCGACGCATCCGCTCCGCGATGCTGCGACGGCATTTGCCGAGATGGCGGGCGGCGACCTGCGGGGCAAGATCGTTCTCGAGCCGTGAGTGCTCAGGTGGCAACAACGCCCGTCATCGTCCTGGTGCACAGCTCGAGCGTCGGGCCGTCAACCTGGGCGGCGGTCGCGGGGGAGCTGCGCTCGCACGGCGCGGATGTCAGGGTCCCTTCGATGCTCGGCTTTGCCGAGGACGGTCCGCCATATGCCCGCGCCTACGTCAACCGTGCGGCGGCGGCGCTGGCGTCGCTCCCGATGGACCGATCGGTGCTGCTGGTCGCCCACAGCAACGCCGGGCTCTTCCTCCCGGCGCTCGCCGAGGCACTGGAGCCACGCGAGGTCGGGCTGGGCCTACCTGCTCTTCAGCGCCGGATACGAATCCGAGGCTGCGAGAGCCGCCGGCATCGGCTGGCCGGTCGGACACCTCGCCGGTGAGCACCTGCACATGCTCGTCGACCCAGCTGGGATTGCCGGTGCGGTCCGTGATCTCGCGCACATCCTGATTCCGACGGCGACCCGTCAAGAAGCGTAGACGCCACAGACAAGCGGTGTTACGGTTGCGCAGCTTCAGCGGTCCAGAACGACCGCGGCGCACAGGGCCTCGTCCAGAAGGTGCAGTGGCGAGGCCCTGTCCGTGTCTCCAGGAATGTTGGAGACGGGTGATCCCGACCTTGCGGGATTGGCTTCGCGAAGGGGTTTCGAGGGGACCCAGGCTCTCGAGGACAACCAACATGTTGTGGCATACTGGGGGCGCGAACCCAGCATCTTGCGGTTTTGCGCCTGAAAACCCTTGAATGGCGCACCCGCGACGGCTACACTCGGAGACCGATACAGTGACCCGTCCTCGCCGCGTCTTCGCACTCGATCTCGGAACCAACAAAGTCTGCTGCGCCGTCGCAGACCTTGAGGCCACCGGTCTCCGAGTCCTGGGTGTCGGTATGGTGGCTTCCAGAGGCGTCCGCAAGGGAGCGGTCGTCGAGATCGACCGGGCAGCCGAGGCGGTCGCCGAGGCGGTCGACATGGCCGAGCAGATGTCTGGCGTCCCGATCGATTCCGCCGTGGTCGGGATCGCCGGCGGACACATCACGTCGCAGAACAGCCGCGGCGTGGTCGCCGTCGAGGCCGGCCATCGCGAGGTTCGCGACCAGGACGTGCATCGCGCCATCGACGCGGCTCGCGCGGTGAGCGTCCCGTCCGAGCGCCGCATCGTCCACGTGCTGCCCCAGCAGTTCACCATCGACGGGCAGGAGGGTGTGCGCGACGCGATCGGCATGGCGGGCAATCGACTCGAGGTCGACGCGCACATCATCACCGGNNCAGAACGTCGTCAAGGTGGTGCACAAGGCCGGCCTCAACGTCGATGACATGGTGCTGCAGGTGCTTGCCTCCGCTGAGGCCGTGGTCACCGAGGACGAGATCGAACGCGGCGTCGTCGTGGTCGATGTCGGTGGTGGGACCAGCGATATCGCCGTGTTCGCACGCGGCAGCATCGTGCACACGAGCGTGATTCCCGTCGGTGGCAACCACGTGACCGCCGACCTCGCCGTCGGGCTTCGCTGCGACCTCGAAACCGCCGAAACAGTGAAGCGCAACTTCGGCCACTGCCTGCAGCTCACACTTCCCGCCGACGCGGAGGTGACCTTGACACCGATGGGCTATGACGAACCGGTCGGTGTGCCGCAACGCTATCTCGCCGAGATCATCGGTCCGCGCGCGCGTGAGATGGCGTCCCTGATCGCCGCGGAAGTTGAGCGAGCCGGGCCGCTCGGGATGTTCCCCGGTGGCATCGTGATCACCGGCGGAGGCGCGCTGCTCCGCGGGTTCGCGGAGGTGGTGCAACAGCAGACCAACCTTCCTGCGCGCGTCGCGGCGCCGCAGGGTTTGCACGGCATGAACGACGAGATTCGCGGACCCAGCCACGCCACCGTGGTGGGTCTGCTGCGCTGGGGTGCCCGGAGCAACCTCGGGCGCAAGCCGTCGCGCTCCAACGGAAAGAGCTCGGACGGCCCCGCCGCCGGGGTCAAATTGTCGAGGTGGTTTCGTGACCTCTTTTGATCATCTGCGCACGCACGGACTCGACCAGCCCGGGGATGCCCTGGCACGCCGGAGGACATCAACGCGCTCGACCCCAACACGAGAAACGATCACGCAACGCGAGGAGAAACTCATGGCAGACCTCGACCGGACACTTGACGGCAACGCCCGCATCCGCGTCGTGGGGGTCGGCGGCGGCGGCAGCAATGCCGTGAACCGCATGATCCGGAGCAACCTCAAGGGCGTTGAGTTCATCGCGATCAACACCGATCACCAGGCACTCAGCTCCTCGTCAGCGCACCTCAAGATCCGCATCGGCGGCAAGCTGACGCGCGGACTCGGTGCGGGCGGCGACCCCCAGAAGGGGCAGGACGCGGCCGAGGAGTCGCGTGAAGAGCTCACCAAGGCCCTGGCCGACAGCGACATGGTGTTCATCACCGCGGGCATGGGCGGTGGGACCGGCACCGGCGCGGCGCCGATCATCGCTGAGATCGCGCGCGAGTCCGGGGCGCTGACCATCGGCGTGGTGACCAAGCCATTCCGCTTCGAGGGCCTGCGCCGTCAGAAGTCGGCTGAGGAGGGCATCGCCAACCTCCAGGGCCGGGTCGACACCCTGATCACCATCCCGAACGAGCGGCTGATGCAGGTGGTCGACAAGAAGACCCCTATCGGTGACGCGTTCAAAGTCGCCGACGATGTATTGCGTCAGGGCGTCCAGGGCATCAGTGACCTGATCGTCTTCCCCGGGTTGATCAACCTCGACTTCGCCGACGTGAAGACGATCATGCAAGGGCAGGGACAGGCGCTCATGGGGATCGGATTCGGGAGCGGGGACACCCGCGCCGCAGACGCCGCGAAGGACGCGGTCGCGAGCCCGCTGCTCGAGACCACCATCGCCGGCGCCAAGGGCATCCTGCTCAATGTCACCGGCGGTCCGGATCTCACCCTCTACGAGGTCAATGAGGCGGCGCAACTGGTCAGCGAGTCGGCAGATGCGGACGCGCAGATCATCTTCGGCACGGTCATCGACGAGCACATGAAGGGCGAGGTGAAGATCACCGTGATCGCCACCGGCTTCACGGGTCAGATCGATGTCATCGGCACCCTGAGCTATGAGCCATCGGCGCGCCCCGTTTCCGAGCGCCAGCCGGCGTTCACCGTCGGCGGCAGGCCCACCGGCCCGTACAGCGTGGACGACCTGGACATCCCCGCCTTTCTGAGGGACCGTCGGTAGGTTTGGGGTCCGTGCAACTCCGGTCGACCGCATGCGGGCGGCCGGAGTTACACCCAAGCCTATAGGGGGCTGCACGTGAAGTGCCCGTTCTGCGGCGAGACGGACATCAAGGTTGTCGACTCGCGCGACTCCGAGACCGGTGAGGCGATTCGTCGCCGCCGGGAATGCCTCATATGCGGCAAGCGTTTCACCACCTACGAGCGCGTCGAGGTCCCGCCACTCTACGTCGTCAAGAAGGACGGCAGACGCGAGGAATTCAGCAGGCCGAAGCTGCTGTCAGGCCTGGTGATGGCGTCGAAGAAGACGCGGCTCGCTCCGTCGAACCTCGAACTGCTGGTCGCGGAGATCGAGAACGCCCTGCGGAGTCAGAACATCACGGAGGTTCCCAGCCGCGAGGTCGGGGCCATGGTGATGGCGCGATTGCGCGAGCTTGACGAGATCGCATACATTCGATTTGCTTCGGTGTATCGATCGTTCAAGGACGCCCAGGAGATGCGCGCAACCATCGAGGACGTGCTTGCTCATCCACCTGGCACTCGCCCGGACACAGCCCGCCGGCAGCGCAAGCGTCGCGACACTGAAGGTCGCGAACTGCCACTCGACCTGGGCAAGTGATGGTGCTGGTGGAGGAGGTGCCGGTCGCGGACCGGCTCGAAGCGGTGCGTGCTCGGATCGAGGCCGCCGCTGCGCGAGCGAATCGTGATCCGCTCGACGTGCGGCTCATTGCTGTGAGCAAGGGCATGAGTGCCGCCCGGGTCGATGAGGCAATCGCAGCCGGCGTCGAGGACATCGGCGAGAACCGCATCCAGGAGGCGGCCGACAAACAGCGTCATGTGTGCAACGCCGCCCGCTGGCACCTCATCGGCCACCTGCAGACCAACAAGGCCGGACGGGCGGCGGCGCTCTTCGACTTCGTCCACTCAGTCGACAGCAGGCGCGTCGCGGATGCGCTGTCGGCACACCGACCGGCGGGGCGTGATCCACTCGGCGTGCTCCTGGAAGTCGAGTTGACCGGCCTGCCAACCCGGTACGGCGTCGCCGAATCCGACGTGGAGGGGCTGGTGCAGCAGCTTGTCAACGTTCCCTCGATTCACCTCATGGGGCTGATGACCATCGCCCCGTTTTCCCAGGATCCCGAGGATGCGCGCGCGTCGTTCACTCGGCTCCGCCACGTCCGTGACCACATGGAGCACGTGGCCGGCTGGGCGCTGCCGGAGCTGAGCATGGGGATGAGCAACGACTTTGAGATCGCAATCGAAGAAGGCGCCACCATGGTGCGAATCGGTCGGGCGATCTTCGGCGAGCGGGTGGCGTAGCAGGGCGCGGCAGTTCGGGAGCGAACGATCTGCCGGTATCCTTGAGGCGATGCCCAGGTATTCAGCCGTCAGCGCACGCGCGGGCTTTCCCGAGGCGGAACTCGAGATCCTCGAGCTCTGGCAGCGCACCCGCGTCTTCGAGCGCAGCCTGGAGATGCGTCGCGACGCGCCTCCCTACGTGTTCTACGAGGGACCCCCGACGGCCAACGGGCTCCCCGGTCTGCACCATGTCCTGGCGCGGTCGTACAAGGACGTCTTTGCGCGCTACAAGCAGATGACCGGGTTCTCGGTGGCGCGAAAAGCCGGATGGGACACCCATGGACTCCCGGTCGAGCTCGAGGTCGAGCGCGCCCTCAAGATCAGCGGCAAGCAGCAGATCGAGGAGTACGGCATCGCCGAGTTCAACGCGCGCTGCAAGGCGTCGGTGAACGAGTACATCGACCAGTGGCGCGAGATGAGTGAACGCCTTGGCTTCTGGCTCGACTTCGACCATCCCTATCGCACCTATGACGGCACCTACATCGAGTCGGTGTGGTGGAGCCTCAAGGAGCTCTGGGAGGATGAGCGCCTCTACCAGGGCTACAAGGTCACGCCGTACTGCCCTCGTTGCCAGACCACGCTCTCCTCGCATGAGCTGAGTCAGGGATATCGCGAGGACACGCCGGACCCGTCCGTGTACGTCAAGTTCCGGCTCAACGACTCCGACGGCAAGACCTTTCTGCTCGCGTGGACGACGACGCCGTGGACTCTCCCCGGCAACGTGGCGCTGGCGGTGCACTCAGGCAAACCATACGTCCGGGTTGTGCAGGGCGATGAGTCGTACATCCTCGCCAAGGAACGCCTTTCGGTGCTCGAGGGCGACTACGAGATCGTCGAGGAGATGGATGGTGCGGATCTGGTCGACCTGACCTACGAGCCGCTGTTCACCAACATGCTTCCGGACGGGCTCGCTTTCGTCGTGCTCGATGCTCCGGAGCTGGTGAGCATGGATGAGGGGACGGGGATCGTGCACACCGCGGCGGCGTACGGCGTTGCCGACCTCGAGCTCTGCCAGCGCATGGGCATCGCGATTCGCCATGTGGTCGGCCTGGACGGCCGGTTCCTCGAAGGACAGACGCGCTATCGCGGCATGTTCGTCAAGGACGCGGACCCGAAGATCATCGAGGACCTGAGGGAGCAGGGGGGTCTCTATCGGGCGGAGCGGATCCTGCACACCTACCCGTTCTGCTGGCGCTGTGACACGCCGCTGCTCTACTACGCGATCACCTCGTGGTTCATCCGCACCACAGCGGTCAAGGATCGCCTGCTGGCCCACAACCGCAGCGTCCACTGGCAGCCGGCGCACATCCGCGACGGGCGGATGGGCAACTGGCTCGAGAGCCTGATCGACTGGAACCTGTCCCGCACAAGGTACTGGGGGACGCCGCTTCCCATCTGGGTCTGTGACGACTGCGATGAGAAGTACTGCGCCGGCAGCGCCGCGGACGTCGGTCTGACCGCCGACGACGATCTCCACCGGCCGTTCATCGACGCCATCACGATGCCCTGCATCCTCTGCGGCGGAGTGATGCATCGCGTGCCCGACGTGATCGATGCCTGGTACGACTCGGGCGCGATGCCCTTTGCACAGAAGCATTACCCATTCGAGAACCGGGAGCTGTTCGAACACACGCATCCCGCGGATTTCATCTGCGAAGGAGTCGATCAGACTCGTGGATGGTTCTTCTCCTTGCTCGCCGAGTCCACGCTGCTCTTCGACCTCCCGGCGTACAAGAACTGCGTCGTCGTGGGCACGCTCCAGGACAAGCATGGCAAGAAGATGTCGAAGTCGAGGCGCAACACCATCGAGCCGAGCACCATCTTCGATCAGTTCGGCGCCGACGCAGCACGCTGGTACTTCTACGCGCAGGGAGTCGAGAACGCGGAGCTGCGCGTCAGCCCCACGTCATTCCAGGACGTCGTGCGCCTCTTCATGCTCACGCTCTGGAACGTCTACTCGTTCTTCGTGACCTACGCGCTCACCGAGGATTACGACCCCGCATCGGCAGCTCCCGGGGTCATCGAACGCCCGGTGCTCGATCGCTGGAGTCTCGCCCGGCTCGCGGAGACGGTCGAAGCGGTTCGCGAGGCGATGGAACGTTACGACGCATCGGACGCTGTCCATGCCGTCGAGGGGTTCGTGGAGGACCTCTCCAAGTGGTATGTGCGCCGTTCGCGCCGCCGGTTCTGGAAGAGCGCGGGCACGAGCGATGATTCGCTGTCGGCCTTTGCGACCCTGCAGACCGTGCTGCTCACCCTGGCGGGGCTGGTCGCCCCGTTCATGCCCTTCATGGCTGAGCGGATGTATCGCAACCTCAGCGGGTTCAACGGCGATCCTCCGTCGGAGCCAGGCGTCCCGGACTCGGTCCACCTCACCGACTATCCGAAGGTGGCGGGAGTGTGGCGCGACCCTGACGTGATCGTCGAGATGAGCCGCCTGCGCAGGCTGGTCGAGGACGGACTCGCGGCGCGAACCACCGCCGGCGTGCGCGTCCGCCAGCCACTGGCCGCCGCAACCGTCGCCAGCGCCCCGCTTGATCGCGAGCTCGAGGCGATCTTCATGGAGGAGCTCAACGTCAAGAGCGTGCGCTACGTGGATCCTGGGAGCGGCCATCCCGCGGTGGTGCTCGACACCACGATCACCGACGAGCTTCGACTCGAGTGGCTCGGGCGCGAAGTCAGCCGCAAGGTGAACGAGCTGCGCAAGCAGGCGGGGCTCAGGGTGGAGGATCGGATCACGCTGCTGGTCGATGCGGACGGCGATGTGCGCCGCGCGGTCGACGCACATCGCGAGTGGTTGCAGGGCGAGACGCTCGCGGTTGCCATCGAGGACCGGCGAGGGGACGTGCTCGCCGAGTGGGAAGGAGAGCTGGGAGGCGCACGGTGTTGGCTGGGAGTACAGCGGTAGCGGCCGCCCAGCGCGCCTCGCGCCGGCGGATCTACGCCGTGATGCTCGGCACCGCCGCGACTGTCGCGCTCGTCGACCACGTCACCAAGTGGCTCGTGGCCTCGCATCTCTACATCGGGCAGCAGATCTGGCCGGGCTCAGTGGTCTCTATCGATCATGTCGAGAACAGCGGTGCCGCGTTCAGCGTGCTGCCCCAGCTGCACTGGCTCTACCTGGCCGTTGCGTTGCTGGTCAGCCTCTACATCGTGTTCTCCGGCTACAGGTACGGGAACACGTGGTACCGCCAGGTCCTGCTCGGCATGATCCTCGGCGGCGCGCTGTCCAACGGCGTGGATCGGCTCGTGCAGGGATCGGTCGTTGACTTCATCGACTTCCACTTCTGGCCGGTGTTCAACGTCGCCGACAGCTGCATCGTGGTGGCGATCGTGCTCCTGCTCGTGCTGAGCTTCGTTCCCTCATCACACTCACCGACGTCATCCACGTCATCGGCGCCGTCATGAGCGCCGGCACGGCGACCGTCGTCCAGCCGCGACTCGACATGTGGCTTGCGGACTCGCGGCGGATCACGCGCCACGCCGCGCGGACCCTGATCGATGCGGGACTCGTGACCGTTGACGGGCGCCCGGGGAGACCGGGCCAGCGCGTTCGCGAAAGCGCTGAGGTGGTGGTCACGCCACCGGTCACGCTCGACGTCGCCCCCGACGCGCGTCACGGCTCGGCTGCCGAACCGGTCGTCCAGCTGAGCATCGTGTACGAGGACGAATGGCTGGCGGTCGTGGACAAGCCATCCGCGATGGTGGTGCATCCTGCGCCCGGCCACCCCGCCGGCACCCTCGCCGACGCGCTCAAGGAGCGGGGGACGACCTGGTCACTGCTCGGCGGCAGCGAACGGGCTGGGATCGTGCACCGCCTCGACCGCGACACGAGCGGTCTGCTCGTGGTCGCGAAGACCGAGGCCGCGCACCGCAACCTGGCCAGGCAGCTCAGCGATCGCTCGCTCGGGCGCACCTACTGGGCGCTCGTGCACGGTGGCTTCCGCGAGGACACCGGGACCATCGATGCGCCGATCGCCCGTCACCCTCGCGACCGCCGGCGGATGGCGATCGTCGAGGGTGGTCGCGAGGCGATCACCGACTTTCGCGTCGTCGAGCGCCTCAGCGGCGCGACAGTGCTCGAGGTCTCGCTACGCACCGGACGCACCCATCAGATTCGCGTCCACCTTGCCTCGATCGGCCATCCGATCATCGGTGACGCCGTCTACGGACGCCCCGACCAGGTGCTCGGGCGCCCCGCGCTGCATGCGATGCGCCTGCGCCTGCGCCATCCGGCGGACGGCACTGAACGGTCGTACGAATCGCGGGTGCCGGATGAGCTGATCGCCGCCACGGACAGGCTCCGCCCGTCGCCCCAATGAGCTCGCAGGGCAGGCTCATCGTGTTGACCGGGCCGAGTGGCGTCGGCAAGGACACCGTGCTCCGTGAGCTGTTCGCCCTCGACCCATCGCTCGCCTACTGCGTCTCGTACACCACGCGCCCGCCGCGACCCGAGGAGGTCGAGGGCGTCTCGTACTACTTCGTGGACGAGCCGACATTTCGGGCGATGATCGATCGCGGCGAGTTCTTCGAGTGGTCGACGGTGTATGGCGAGCTCAAGGGCCGGACCTACGAGAGCGTGAACAAGGCGATCGCATCAGGCAAGGACACGGTCATCAAGATCGACGTCCAGGGTGCTGAGAAGGTGCGCCGGCGGATCGGCGCCGCCGGCACGTACATCTACCTGCTGCCCCCGAGTGTCGAGGCACTCGAACAGCGCCTCATCGAGCGCGCGACCGAGGATCCCGCGAGCCTGCGCACCCGGCAGGAGCGATCGGTCGCGGAGCTCGCGCTCAAGGACACGTACGATCATCAGGTTGTGAATGACGACCCGAAGCGTGCGGCCCAGGAGATCGAGGCGATCATCCAGGCCGCGCGCTCGAGCGCCACGGGGGGATCGCGGTGACCCTCACCCTCGACGGACACCGCGTGCTCATCGGTATCGGCGGCAGCGTGGCGGCGTTCAAAGCGTGCCAGGTGGTGACCGATCTGCGCCGCGAAGGTGCCGAGGTTAAGGTTGCCATGACCGAGGCGGCAACCCGGTTCGTCACCCCGACCCTGCTCCGAGCCCTGAGCGGCAACCGGGTCGTCTCCAGCATCTGGGACGACGATCCGGCGGAGGTCGGGCATGGCATGAGCCACCTCAACCTGGCGTCCTGGTGTGAGGTGCAGGTGGTCGTGGCCGCTTCAGCAGACCTCATCGCGCGCCTGGCCCTCGGGCTCGCCGGCGACCCGGTGACCGCAACTGCGATGGCCTGCCGCGCCCCGTTGCTGGTTGCGCCCGCCATGGAATCGGCCATGTGGGAGCACCCGGCGACCCAGGGCCACGTGGCGACACTGACCGCGCGAGGCGGGCGCATCATCGGTCCGGTCTTCGGGCGCCTGGCGAGTGGCCACGAGAGCACCGGCCGGATGGCCGAGCCGGATGCGATCGTCGCGGTGGTGAGGGAGCTCCTTGTCGCCGGGGCCTGACCCCACCATCAGCGGTCTGCGATTCGTGGTCACCGCGGGTGGAACTCGGGAGCCGATCGACCCGGTCCGCTTCATCGGGAATCGATCGAGCGGGAAGATGGGCAACGAGCTCGCCGCCGCGGCGGTCCGGCAGGGAGCGAGCGTCACGCTGGTGACGGCGGCCGCGGCGCCTGCCGAGCAGCCGGGGCTCGAGGTGGTGATGGTCGAGACCGCCGCCGAGATGCACGCCGCGGTGCGCGACTCGCTCCCCGGCACCCGCGTCCTCATCATGGCCGCGGCGGTGGCCGACTGGCGTCCACGCGACGCGGCGCGCAACAAGCTCAAGAGGGGAGCGGACACCCTGACCCTCGAGCTGGTGCCCACCGTCGACATCCTGCGCACCCTCCACGACGACGCTGCGGCACGGGGAGTCTTCGTGGTCGGATTCGCCGCGGAGACGGAGCATGTGATCGACAACGCAAGGGCGAAGCTGGCTGCCAAGCAACTCGACCTCATCGTCGTCAACGATGTGTCGCGCGAAGGCATCGGCATGGGAGCGGACGACAACGAGGTGACGGTCATCGGTCGCGACGGAATGCTCCGGACCATCGCGCGCGCGCCCAAGTCGGTCATCGCCGATGCGATCGTGCGCATCATCGCGAGCAGGTTGCGGTGACGTTTGCCAGCGTCGTTCCCGAGACGCGCTCGCAGCTCCCGCGAGACGCGTACACGTACTCCATCCCGGAGGATCTTGCTGAGCTGGTGCTCCCCGGTGTGCGCGTTGAGATCCCGTTCGGCAAGCGATCCATCCTCGGCTATGTCGTGGAGCGATCGGAGGAAACGGAGTTCGCGGAAGTCCGCGCCATCGACCGGGTCATCGACGAGCCGCGCCTGATCCTCGATCACCACCTGACGCTCGCGCGCCAGATCGCGGACCGCTATTGCGCGCCGCTCGGCGAGGTGCTGCGCGCCATGCTGCCGAAGGGCGTTCGCACCCGTCCGTCGCGCCGCGCGGGACCTCGATCGGTGTCGCGTGCGGTGGCGGAGGCGGGTGCCGCCGGTCCACCCGAACCGCCGCCAGTGCTCAACGACGCCCAGCGGGCGGCGGTCGCGCCACTCCTCGAATCCATCGCCGCGCACACCCACCGGCGCCTCCTGCTCCATGGCGTGACCGGCAGCGGCAAGACAGAGGTGTATCTCGCGGGGATTGATGCTGCACTCGCCGCGGGGCGCGGCGCCATCGTGCTCGTTCCCGAGATCGCGTTGACGCCGCAGATGATTCGACGCTTCACGGTGCGCTTCCCAGGCCGGATCGCGGTGGTCCATTCCGCACTCACCGATGCGGAACGTGCAGCCGAATGGCGGCACATCCGCAGCGGTGCACACTCGGTGGTCATCGGCTCACGGAGCGCCGTCTTCGCCCCGGTCGCCGACCTCGGCATCGTCGTCGTCGACGAGGAGGATGCGCCGGCCTACAAGCAGGATCGCGTTCCTCGATATCACGCCGTCGACGTCGCGCTGATGCTCGGGGCGCTCTGCGATGCGCCGGTCGTGATGGGAAGCGCAACTCCGCGCGTCGAGAGCTTCTTCCGCGCGCACACCGGGGATCTCGAGCTGGCCACGCTGCCGGAACGGGTAAGCGGCCGCCCGCTGCCGCCGATCGAGGTCGTCGATCTGCGTGACGAGCTGAAGGCGGGCAACACCAACGCACTTTCGCCGACCCTCGATCGTGCACTGCAGGAGTGTCATGCCGAGGGCGGGCAGTCGATCCTGTTCCTCAATCGGCGCGGGACCTCGACGGTGGTGCTCTGCCGGACCTGCGGTGAAGCCTTGACCTGTACCAACTGCAGCGTGTCTCTGGTGCACCATGTGGACCGGGCGAGCTGCGACTGCCACTACTGCGGCTTGTCGATCCCGCTGCCCAGTGCGTGTCCGTCGTGCGGGTCGCGGACGATCCGCGCGCTCGGCATGGGGACCGAGCGGCTCGAGCGCGAGGTCCGCGAACGCTTCCCGGCGCTCCGCTTGATCCGCATGGATCGCGACACCACGCGATCACGCGACGCGTACTTCGACATCTACGATCGCTTCCGCCGCCACGAGGCGGACTGCCTCATCGGCACGCAGATGGTCGCGAAGGGATGGGACCTCGGCAACGTGCGTCTCGTCGGCATCGTCAACGCCGACACCTCGCTGCACTTCCCGGACTACCGGAGCGGCGAGTTGACCTTCTCGCTCCTGACCCAGGTGGCGGGCCGGGCGGGGCGCGGTGACGAGCCCGCGAGGGTCGTGCTCCAGACGTACAGCCCGGGCCATTACGCCGTCCGCCACGCGACCACGCACGACTACCTCGGATTCGCGCGCGACGAGATCCGCGTGCGCAAGGCATTGCGATTCCCACCGTATGCGCGCCTCTGCGTGTGCACATTTGTGCACAAGGACGACCACGAGGCTGAGATCGAAGTGCGCCGGGAGGCTCGCCGAGTGTCTGATACACTCGGAATTGGCGCCGGGCTCGACGTCCTCGGTCCGACGCCGGCATTCCTCCACCGCCTCCGCGGCGAATACCGCTGGCAGATCACGGTGCGAGGCACCAACATCGAGAGGGCATTCCCTCACCTTCCCAGGGCTCGGGGCTGGAGTATCGACGTCGACCCCGGGGCGTGAACGGAGACAACAGCGTGGCAGTCCTTCCCATCGTCCTGGTCTCGGACCACAACGACGTGCTCATCACCAAGGCGGTCCGCGTGCCGCGGGTTGACGATGAGATACGCCGTCTGATGGACGACATGGTCGAGACGATGTTCGGTGCCAACGGGGTCGGCCTCGCCGCACCCCAGGTCGGCGTGTCGCTGCGCGTCATCGTGCTCCGCGTCGACAACCAGATCTACCAGCTCGCCAATCCGGAGATGGTGCGCACCGACGGCGATCAGACAGGTTTCGAGGGTTGCCTTTCGGTGCCGGGCTGGGTGGGCGAGGTCACCCGCCGGATGCGGGTCGTGGCCAAGGGTATAAACCGTCATGGCAAGGAGGTCCGCGTGAAGGGCGACGGCCTGCTGGCCCGCGCGGTACAGCACGAGTTGGACCACCTTGACGGCATCCTGTTCACCAGCCGGGTGAACGAGGGGACCCTGCGCGAGGTCGAACCGGCGGAGGAGGCTGAGGAGCCCGGCGTCGTCAGCGCTGTGTGAGGCTCGTCTTCTGTGGCACCGCCTCGTTTGCGGTGCCGTCGCTCCGGGCATGCGCCTCGCGCCACGAGGTCGCGGCGGTGGTCACCCGCGCAGACCGCTCGGGGGATCGAGGGCGGCCGGCACCGCGCCCGGTTGCCGACGCTGCGCGTGAACTCGGCCTCGACGTGCTGACCCCCGGGAGGATCGGCGCTCGCGATGTGGTGAGTGACCTGCTTGGACTCGGTCCGGACTGCCTTGTCGTCGCTGCATACGGTCAGATCCTGCCGACGGCGCTGATCGATCCACCGCCGCTCGGCGCGGTCAACGTCCATGCGTCGCTGCTCCCTCGCTGGCGAGGGGCTTCGCCGATCGCACACGCCATCCTCGCCGGCGATGCCGAGACGGGCGTCTCGATCATGCGCATGGAAGCTGGTCTGGATACGGGACCGGTCTATGCGACGGCGCGCATCCCGATCGACCCACGGGCGACGACCCCCACGCTGACTGCGACACTGGCCGACCTGGGTGCCTCGGAACTGGTCTCGGTGCTCGAGTTGCTCGAACGCGGAGCTGCCACGGCGACGCCTCAGCCGGACGAGGGAGTGACCTACGCGCCGCGGCTCACTCGTGCGGACGGACTGGTCGACTGGTCGGTGCACAGCGCCGTCGAGGTCGATCGAAAGGTCCGCGCCCTCCTGCCCTGGCCAGGCGTGCTGGCGCCGATCGAGGGCATCGACGTTCAGATCCAGGCGGGCGAGCCGGTGCACCTGGCCGATGGGCCCGCGCCCGGAGTGGTGGCGCGTCGCGAGGGCGAATCCCTGGTCGTCGCCACCCGGGACGGGGCATACCGCGTCGACCTGATCACGCCGCCCGGGAAGCGGACCATGACCCCGGCCGCCTTCCTGCGCGGCCGGCGTTCCAGTGAGCGGAAGCGCTGATGCCACCGACGAGGAAGCCCGGCGACAACCTGCTGGCTCACAACCGCCGGGCCCGCTACGAGTACAGCATTGTCGAGACCCTCGAGGCCGGGATCGAGCTCACCGGCACCGAGGTAAAGTCGCTGCGAACCGGGCGCATCCAGCTGCGCGACGGCTACGTGCGGATCGAGAACGGCCAGGCGTGGTTGATGCAGGTGAACATCGCCTCGTACCAGCAGGGCAACCGGAACAACCCCGAGCCGGAGCGTCGCCGCCGCCTGCTCCTGCACAAGCGGGAGATCGAGTACCTCGACGGACGCGTCCGGACCCAGGGACTGACGATCATTCCGCTCAAGCTGTATCTGGTGCGCAACCGGGTCAAGGTCGAGATCGGCCTCGCCCGTGGCAAGAAGCTCTGGGACAAGCGCCAGGACGTCGCCAAGCGCGACGCCGAGCGCGACATGGAACGCGCCATCAAACACTGACCGGGAGCTGGTCAGCCGGCTGCGGCGTGAAACTCAGCTTCGGGTGGCACGGCCTGGGATGCCGCGCTGGGACGGTTCGCCTTGATGTCCGGCACCACCTGGGCGGCGAGCGAGTCGATGCGCTGGCGGAGCTCGCGCAGCCCGGTGCCACGAGTCGCGCTGACCGCGAGCGCCGACACCCCGGCGACGTCGCCAAGGCTGAGCCTCGCGGCACGGACCTCGGAGGCCGTCAGACGGTCGACCTTGCTCAGCGCCAGGATCATCAGCTGGTCGCACTCCATCGAGCGCAGCGTCTCGAGCACGGTGACCAGCTGCTGCTCCGCATCCGGGTGCGAGGCGTCGACGACGAGGCAGAGCATGTGCGCCTGTCGCACCTCCTCAAGGGTGGCCGCGAAAGCCTCGACGAGCTCGGTCGGCAGCTTCTGGATGAAGCCGACCGTGTCGGTGAGGATGACCAGCTTGCCGGAGGGCAGCTCGAGGCGGCGCGACGTGGGATCGAGCGTCGCGAACAGGAGGTCGTCGGCGAGCACCTGGCTGTGGGTGAGGACGTTGAGCAGCGTCGATTTGCCGGCGTTGGTGTAGCCGACCAGCGCGCACGACGCCAGGGGGACGTTGGTCCGTGCGGTGCGCCGCGTCCGGCGCTGGCGTTCGATGACCACGAGCCGCTCGCGCAAGCGCTTGAGCTGCTGGCGGATGAGGCGGCGGTCCACTTCGATCTGCTTCTCACCCGGACCGCCTCGGAGTCCGACGCCGCCGCGCTGGCGCTCGAGGTGCGACCATCCGCCGGCCAGCCGGGGGAGCAGATGCTCGAGCTGCGCCATCTGGACCTGCACCCGGCCCTCGGCGGTGATTGCTCTGCGGGCGAAGATGGCGAGGATCACCTCGGTGCGGTCGAGCACGGGGACGCCCCACTCCTCCTGCAGATTTCGCTGCTGGCGAGGCGTGAGCTGGTCGTTGCAGAGCACGGCGGGGCTTCCAAGCTCGGCGAGGTGGGACGCAAACGCGGCGACCACACCGGAGCGGAAGAAGGTCGCGGGATGCGGTTCGCGCAGGGAGATCAGGCTCCGCTCCAGGACCTCGGTGCCGAGCGTGCGGGCCAGCTCCTCGAGTTCATCGAGCTCGATGTCGCGCTGCTCGCGCTCGTCGCGCCTCGCCACGGTGCCGATCACGATCACCCGTTTGAGCTTTGCGCCGACTGCCGGATCGGCTCCAGACGGCGCGTCGAAATGGGGCAACTAGGGCGTCACCGGCCGGGCCAGCACCTGGAGCATCCGATCAGCCTACCAACGAGGCCCGCGGTCTGCTGGAGCCATGCGCACCCCCGGTCACTCCGGAGGCGCCGCCGCCGGGATCTTCAGCTGCATCAGGGCACTGCCGATCAGCGTGAGCGCGGCAGCGAACAGAACCGCAAAGGTGGTCGAGACTCCGAGGACGGGTCCGGCGAGGGCAGATCCAACCGGCACGCCGGAGAAGTTCAGGGCCATCGAGACCGCGAACGCCCGTCCGAACCATGCCCGAGCGGTGCGGCGCTGACGCAGCGAGAAGGCGCTGACGCTGGAGGCCGCGTCGGCGCCGCCGGCGATCGCGATGCCGATCGCGATCAGCGCCATCGAGGGGACGAGCAGCGCCAGCAGGCCGACACCCATGACCGCGCCGAAGAGGGCCATCGACTCGCGCTCGCGTCCCTCGGTCCGGATGCGGCCGGCGACAAGGGCGGCGGGCACCCCGGCCGCGCCGGCGAGCGCCAGGATGGATCCGACGACTGCTGCGTTGCCGTGCAGCTGATAGACAACCACGGGCAGGGCGACGATGGCGATGCCCCAGCCCACGTTGAGCGTCGAGAACGAGATCGCGATCCAGCGAAGCGTGCGGTTGGCCACGACGTAGCGGAGGCCGCGCCACGCTTCATAGAGGATCCGGCCCGACACCTCGCCAGTGCGGGCGGGCTCTCCAACTCCCTGCAGCGCCACCGCGCCGACCAGGAACCCCACAGCCGCGCCGGCAAGCGCCGCTTCGCTGCCGATGGTCGCGATGAGCGCCCCGGCGAGCGCAGGGCCGGCGATGTTCGCGACGCCGTAGAGCACGCTGTCGGCGGCATTGCCTCGATCCCAGAGGTCGCGCGGCACCAGCAGCGGGAAGAACGAACGCGCCCCCGCGAGGCTCAGTGTGCTGGTGAGCGAGCCGCCCACCAGCAACACGTAGAGACCCCAGACGGGGAGACGATTCGCCGCGGCCAGGAGGACGATGACCGTCAGGCACACGGCGGCGACGATGAAGTCGAGCGTCATCAGGCGTTTGCGTCCGTGACGATCGAGCAGTGCGCCGGCGATCGGGCTGAGCAGCAGTCCTGGAAAGATGAGGAGAAAGAGGCTCAGACCCGCGACGCCCGGTGAGTGGTATCGCTGCAGCGCGAACAGGACGAGGCCGACTGTCCACATCTGTGAGGCGGTACGGGTGAGCAGCGAGCTGATCAGCAGCTGGCGGAACCCGGGGACGCGCAACAGCCGGCGATATGTCGCCGGAGGCGGCGCGACGCCTTGCCCCGCCGTCATTTCGGCGTCGGTGGGCACACGGGCAATGTCGGTTCGAGGGCGCGCAAAGACGCCACGACGGTGAACACGCTCACAGCCTAGCAATGCGCCGCCATTGGTGGTTCTCCGATCGGCAAACCGGCACGCCGCTGATGGTGGACGCCGCGGACGGCGCGGCGCGATGGTCGTGATTCGAGCCGGCCAACCGCGGTATGATCGTGGTGCACGATGATCTCGGATCGCTGCGTTCCATGGGGGCGTACTGGTTTCGACGGGGTCGTGGGTCGTGCGAATGCGAGTCGAGCCCCGGGCTCGTAAAACCGGGAAAAATATACGTGCGAATAACGCACCCCTCGCCCTCGCTGCGTAAGTAGCAGAGACGAAAAAAGCTCAGGCTTCGGCCTGACGTCGACCGTCTCCTCGGCTGTGGGAGACGGACCCGACGTTAATGCAAGCAGTCTTGCCGCCCGGTGGCGCCTCGGCGCCGGGCGGGACATTCACCGAGGCTGGCCGCAGCCGAGCCTGGTCCCAGGGCGCGGCTGAGGTGAGATCAAAACCGGGACTACACTCGTAGATGTCGCATGGAACGCGGCTTCGGACCCGGGTTCGATCCCCGGCGCCTCCACCACCGACCCGCCGCCACGGCTTAATTGACGCCGAGGCGAGATCCCAAGCTCACGCGACGGTGTCGGTCCCCTTCGCCACCGAGGAAATCGGACCGAATCCCTCTCCTCGATGATCCTCCGCGTCGGCAACCGCGACGTGGCACGCGGCATCGTGTCCGGGGCCCATCGATCGCAGCAGGGGCGTGACCCGCGCGCACTCGTCGATGGCGTACGGGCAGCGCTGCCGGAAGCGGCATCCGTCCCCCGGATCGATGACCCGCGGTGGCTCGCCGCTGTCGGCGGACACCGGCGCCGCCTTCTCGCGCGGGTCGGGCACGGCAGAGAGGAGGAGTTGCGTGTACGGGTGTTTCGGACGCGACAGCACGACCTCGGTCGGACCCTGCTCGACCGCGTACCCCGCGTACATGACCACGATCCGGTCCGCGACGTAGCGCGCGCTCGCGATGTCGTGCGTGATGTAGAGGATGGACGCCCCTTCATCGGCGCGCAAGCTTGCCATCATGTTGAGAATCCCGGCGCGGATCGACACGTCGAGCATCGNNATGCGGTCGGCGACGTAGCGAGCACTCGCCAGGTCGTGGGTGATGTAGAGCACCGATACGTGTTCACGGTCACGCAGTCCCTTCATCACGTTGAGCAGTCCGATGCGGATCGAGACGTCGAGCATGGAGACCGGCTCGTCGGCGAGGATCAGCTTCGGTCGCACTGCGAGCGCCTGCGCGAAGCCCACGCGCTGGCGCTGGCCGCCGCTCATCTCGTAGGGAAACTTTCGCAGCATGTCGCCGGCGGGGTTGAGCCCCACGACGTCGAAGACGCGCTCTGCTTCCTCGTGCCGCTGTGCGCTGTCGAGGTCACGACGGTGCAGCTTGAGGTTGCGCATCAC
>PNBE01000039.1 GCA_003135895.1 Candidatus Dormiibacterota bacterium | reverse complement strand
CAGACCAGCACTTATTTCCCGATGCGGGGTGAGTTCGACTTAGAGTGCTTTCGTAGCGAATTGGTTGGAATGACGACTCGAGCGTGCTGATTGGAATCCATTGGAATCGCGTCGACATCCACAGCCTTCCCTAGGCCCAATCCGATCGCTCACCACTCTTCTCTTTTGTCGTTGAGCACCCCGATCACCAATGTAACCGTCGGCCTCCTCACGCTCTTGGTCGGCGCGGGTCTGGTGACAGCATGTTCGTGTCCAGGGCGGTCCTTTCGTCTTGACAATGCGTGATCGTGGACGTCAGCGCTTGAACGGAGCGCGTCGTCGCGGCGGTCGGACTGAAGGGAGCCGGCCTGCGTCGACAAGCGCTCGACGCAACACGAATTCGATCTGGGCGTTGGTGCTGCGGAACTCGTCCCCCGCCCACCGAGACAACGCGTTGTGCACGTCGGGATCGAGGCGGAGCAGCACGGACTTCCTCCGGATCGGGAGCATCGTAGCCGTGTCGGCAACCTCGCTCATCAGTACAGCGACCCGGCATTCACTACCGGTTGCAGATCGTGGTCGCTACCGAGGACGACGAGCAGGTTGCCCACCATGGTTGCCTTGCGCTCCTCGTCGAGTTCGACCACCTCATCGGCGGAAAGACGATCGAGGGCAAGTTCAACCATGCCGACGGCGCCCTCGACGATTCGATGGCGGGCAGCAACGACCGCGTTGGCCTGCTGGCCCCTCAGCATCGCCTGCGCGATTTCGGGCGCATGGGCGAGCCGGGTCAGCCGCGATTCGATGACCCTCACACCGGCGGCGGTGACGCGGGCCGCGATCTCCGCGGAGAGTTCCTCGTTGATCTCATCAGCGTTTTCCCGCAGTGAAGGGATGTCGCTCCCGCGCGTGTCATACGCGTAGCCGCTCGCGATATGGCGCACGCCTGCTTCGGCTTGGACGCGGACGAACTCAACGTAGTTGTCGACCGCGAAGAGCGCTCGCGCCGTGTCTTCAACAACCCAGACGACGGCGGCGGCGATCTCGATCGGGTTGCCGTCGCCATCGTTGACCTTGAGCATGCCCGTCTCGTGGTTGCGGATCCTGGTGGAAATCCGATCGCGTCGCGCCCCGGGATGCACCCACCAGAGACCGGGCCGGCGGACCGTGCCCTGGTAGCTGCCGGCGAGCCGGAGCACCAGCGCCTCACCGGGTGTGACCGCTATCAGCCCTCGCAAGCCGGCCAGGGCGAGCACGAGGAGCGGCACACCGATGCCGATCAGCGCTCCGGATGAACCAGCCCCATGGAATCGCTCAATGAGGCCGCGGCTGAGGAGGCCGGCGCCCGCGATGAGCAGTATCCCGACCCGACGAGGGCTGACCAGCCAGACAGCGCACACGGCGGCTGCTCAGTGACGAGGGCGGGGGTGTCGGCGAGCGAGATTCTGCCTTTGGCTTTCTCCAAACTCATGGTTATCCTCGTGAGGTTGACGTGGAGGCTATTGAGATGAGTCACTGAGCTATGGTCGCCGAAACGATGACTGATGCCCGTGGAGAGCAACCATCCGGCAAGCCGCTCGCACTGGTGGTCGACCACCTCACCAAGCGCTTCGGCGAGCGCACCGCATTCGAGGACGTTTCGTTCTCGGTGGCACAGGGCGAGGTGTTCGGATTCCTCGGACCCAACGGGGCGGGGAAGACGACCACGGTCCGGACGTTGGGGACACTGATAGCACCAACTTCGGGCTCGGCAAGCGTCGCCGGGATTCCCTTGACCTCGGACAACGGACCGGAGATCCGTCAGCGCATCGCGATCATGCCGGAGAACCCGGGGCTGTACCGACGCCTCACGGTTACCGAGAATCTACAACTCTTCGCGGGTCTCTACGAGCAGCGCCACGCGGCTGCTCGGATCGGCGAGGCGCTCGAGGCGGTCAACCTCACAGCGCGCGCAGGCGACCTCTGTGGGAGTCTGTCCAAGGGACTCCTGCAACGTGTGGGACTGGCGCGCGCGTTGCTCAACGACCCCGCAGTCATGTTCCTCGATGAGCCAACGTCCGGGTTGGATCCCGTCGCCGCGCACGAGGTGAACGACCTCATCAACGGGCTGCGACAGCGCGGGGTCACCGTGTTCCTCACGACCCACCGCCTGGAGGAGGCGGAGCGGCTGTGTGACCGCGTCGCCATCCTCAGCACCACGCTCCGCTTGGTGGGCCGGCCTGACGAGCTCCGTGAGCGGCTCTTCAGCAGGTCCCTGATCGTCGAGACCTTGACACCGCTCGTCGCGCCAGACGATGTCTTCAACAGCACCGACGGCGTCGAGAGCTGGCGACCCGAGGGCGCGAGCAGTTACGTGCTGAGTGTCACCGATCCGAGGAATAGCGCTCCGCATGTGACCCGAGCTCTCGTGGCTGCAGGTGCCGACGTGGTCTCGATCAGCGAGTCCCGACACTCCCTCGAAGACGTCTACCTGCAGTTGATCGACGAGGACCCGGAGGCATCGCAGCGATGAAGTTCAGCGTCCGACGTCTGGGCGCGGTGCTTCGCAAGGAGCTCCGTGAATACCGCCGCAGCCCCTTCATCGTTGTGACCATGGCGCTGCTCCCGCTCGTCTTCCTCATCGAACCCCTGATCACCATCTTTCGCATCGGCCCGTCGGTCGCGGCCAGTGTCGTGGACAGGGCCGTCGGCGCCACGTTTCTCGTGCTGTTGGTCGCGCCCGCCTTGCTGCCGGCTGTCATCGCCGCGTACTCCGTGGTCGGAGAGCGCGAGCAGGGCACCCTCGAACCCCTGCTGACCACCCCGCTGCGCCGCGAGGAACTGCTCCTCGGCAAGGCGCTCGGCGTCGTTGTTCCCGCGGTCGGCATCGCTTATGTGCTCTTTGCCGTTATCCAGGTCTGTGCCCGACTCTTTGCCAGCAATGCGGCTGTGGTGTCAGCCCTGGGGCAAGGTCCCCATATCCTGGCGGAGGTTCTCTTCGCACCCCTCCTCGCGGGATGGTCGATCTGGGTGGGCATCGGCATCTCGACGCGAGCGAGCGACGTTCGTGTCGCGCAACAGCTGGGGACATTGTCGAGCATTCCACCGCTCGCGGTCGTGGCCTTGGTGTCCTTCAACGTGTTTACACCGAGCGTCACCCTCGCAGTGGTGTTCGCGCTCGTCCTGCTCGTCGCCGACGTGGTTCTCTTTCGCATCGTGGTGGCGTTGTTCGACCGCGAGCGGCTCATCACCGGCGCTCGGGCTCTGCGAACGCCGAGCGGTGGCGGTCAGGTCCCACCCGCCAGTGCGGTTCGACAGATACGCCGTATAGAGCGCACAGGAGGTCGCGACGATGGGTGACGGAACTCTCAGACTGGAACGCCGGTGACCGCCCAGGCTGGAACAGGGGCGCCGCTGGTGGCAGGCATCCTGGGTGGGTCTGGCACCCACGTCGTCCAGATCATCATCGGCATCGTGGTGGTGGCGGCTGCGCTCTCCGCGCTCATCAGCTTCTTTATGTCTCGTCGGGGAGTCGAGGCGGCGGCGGTGACATCCGCGCCGCTGCAGAGCGGTGACGGAACACTCAGGCTGGAGCGGCGGTGGACCTCCCTGGCAGGGACCGGGGGCAACGCTCTGGCGGGAGGGAACAAGCCATTTACCATCGCCATCGACGGCATTGCCGTCGGCACCCTCGCGCCCAATGAGACGGTCGAAGTGGCCGTGGTGCCCGGCCATCACACCTTGCGGCTCAGCCAGGGGAGACACCTGAGTCCGGAGCGTTCCTTCGATGTTGCCCAGAACGAGGTCGTCAGCCTTTATTGCCACGGTCCCAGGTATGGCTGGCCACAACTCCTGGCGGCACTCGTCAAGCCCGACCTCTGGATCTCGCTCAGACGCGAGTGACGGGCGTGGCGATTACGTACGCCTTTTCGGGGGGCCGTTGCCCGCCTCAGTGGTGCCCGGCGGGTTGGATCGGTGGACGTGCAGCTAAAGCGTCACCCTCGGGCTCGAGTGTCTCAACGAGCTAGGAGGGCAGCCGGCAGCGACTTGCCAACTCCAGGAGGATATGGACGATGACTGAGAGCAGCGCCGACGGCCTCGGCGCGGGTGGCACGCTCATGGCACTTTGGGAGCGTTCACATGGGGCTGCCAGTTACGTGAGTCGAGGGTCGCCGGGCTCTGTCCCGAGGCCGTTTCCCTATCGGGCGCTAATCGTCAAACCTCAAGAGCAACTCTGCTTGTTCAAGGCGAACGCGGTTCCTTGCATGACGCGCGAAGTGGTTCCAGAGTCCGCCGTCGCCTGGTCAGGTAACGCGCACGGTCGAGCGCCGTCAAAACTGTAAGCGCTATGGATGCGCTGGACTGCCACAATCTCTTGCTATGAGCAGCGGGATCCGGCCCACCGGCGGGACTTGATGCCTTCTGCAGGAAAAGTGATTATTCCTGGTTAGAGCACTACGCCCCGTCGGCCGACGGGTGCCCAACGCACCGCACAATCGCTCGCCGCGAACTCAACTTGCGCGTCCGTCGGGGAGACAGGACTCGAACCTGCGACCCCTGGTCCCTCAGACTAGTCCTCATTTCCCGATGAGTGCTGAGTTCGATTTAGAGTGGTTTTGTAGGGAATTGGTTGGAATGACGACTAGAGCGTGCTTGATGGAATCCGTTGGAATCGCGTCGACATGTATAGGCATCTATTGGCCGGAGCCGATCGCTCGTCTTCCGCGCCGCTCTCTTGATTGTGAGCATTCTGCTCGGCATGGTAACCGTCGGCGCCGTCAGCTTTTGGCGCGCCGTGGGTCTTGCCCACCCCGGTGGGCCGAGCAAATCACGTTGTGCTTCTCCACGACAAACTGGTGCGTGGAGAGTTCTGCACCCATGCGGCGATCACCGCTGGGCTGGAGGTCGAAAGTCGAAGGTCGCCAAGGTCTTGTGCACCGGATAGCGAGCAAAGCGCAGCCTGTGGGTGCCGAGAATGCAGTTCCGTCGTTCACGCGGCGAACTCGTAGTCGTGGAGGGAGGCCGCCGAGCCGGTCATAGCGGCGAAGCGCGGTCAAGTCGACGCTACTAGACGACTCCGTCGGTACTGAACCGGCTGGGGCACGATGATCAACGGAGCGATGCGGCCGATGCCTGTTGTAGTGCCCGAGCGGAATACCTTATTGAAGGTCGCGGTGAACTTCGCGTCGCGGTCCCGAACGAGGAACCGCATCGGCACCGTGCAGGCGGTGAATATGCTGATGAGGTTGCGGGCCTGTTGGGTCACCCACTCCCCTGTTGGGTGCGAGGGCGGGAGTACTGTCAGAATCCGGTTCTCACGTCGCGCGACAGCCCTGGTCGCTTCGATGGTCTTCACTCGAAGATCGGACTACCTGCCTTAAACGCGTCGGAATACATCCGCGAGACCGCTACAGTGATTGCGCGCGCCTCACGTTTCACCCTAAGCGGGCGCCGGAATTGTGTCTGTGACCGCAGTCGCGGCCGAGAGCTCATCCGAGCCCGCAATCGGGATCCAGAACTCGATGATCGTCCCGTGCCCGGAAACGCTGCGGACTCGGAGCCGGCCTCCTGACATCTCGGCGCGCGCGCCCATGCCGACCACCCCGAGGTGACCAGGTTCATGTTGGGTTGCCGGTGACGATCCGCACCCGTCGTCCTCGATACGCACGTCGACGCCGCCCTCGCCGGACGCCACACGGAGTCGAACGTTCGACGCACCCGCGTGCTTGCGGACGTTGCCAAGCGCTTCCTGCACGATGCGATACACCACCAGCGCCGTAGCCGAGGCGGGCTCCTCGATCAATCGATCGTCGAGTTCCCACCGCACGCCGCTGTCCTCTCGCAGGGTCTCGAGCAGCAACCGCAGCGACGACGCAAGGCCATGAAGCTGCAGCTCGGGCGGAACGAGCTGGAACAGCAACCGTCGTGTGCGAGGGACGAGCGTGTCCCGCTCTTTGGTCTTAGTTGCCCCGGCCACTCGCTCCGCCGTCAGACCCGCCCGAAGGTGTCGGAGAAGCGCCGCCGTCATCGCCTCCGCCGCCTCCCGGAGTTGGACTCGCAGCATGGTCACCCCGGCCAACCTGGCGCCCGTCGCTGCCCGAATCCGACGATGGTTGCGGAGAAGGATCGTTTGGTCCCAATCCCCGACTGCCCTGATCTCCCGGGGATTCGCCACCTCGGGACGGCGACGTGGGCTCGGACCCAGGGGAATGACCGCCCCGCCCGTGGCCCTCTGGTGAGCTTGTCGGCGAGACCTGCGTGATCTGATGGTTCCAGACGAGGGGATTCGGGGAACCGGTGACCACTGTCTTTGCGCCGACACTCGCGGCAGCAATCGTGACCACCGACACCCCCACGAGCATGTTCGTCCCCAGGACGAGCGGGACGCCGAAACGCAGACGCCTGCGAAATGCGCCGCGGTTCGACGCAACCGGCGCGTAGCGAGGCGCGGGGAGCGGTGTGGAAGTGCGCATCTCATCAAAGCCTTCCGAGAGGCTCTTGTCGAGAAGGCGATCGATGTCATCTGTCACTGAGAATCTCGCTGTGAAAGAGGTTTCGTATTTACAACGCTTGACACGCTCGGAGTATCCGAACCCCGATCGTCGAGACGCAGCACCACGGCAAGCTGCTTCTTGGCGGCGGCGAGTCGCGACCCCACCGTGCTCTCTGAAACATTCAAGGCGTAGCCGATCTCGCGGTTGCTGTAACCATGGTGATGGCGGAGAACAAGAGCCGCGGCCTGCTTGCGTGGCAGCCGCTGGAGCGCCGCGCGGAGCGCCGCAGTCTCTGTCGATGCCGCGGGGTCCGGGCCCGGCTCCGGCGCACCGAACCGTCGGATGACCTCGCCGATCTCCTGCAGGCGCTGCTGACGTCGGTAGGAGATCGAGACGTTGATGGCAATACGATGGATCCACGCCTCCGCCGGGGCAGAGGGCTGCCACCTCGACCAGGCGCGGAACGCACGCACAAACGCCTCCTGGGCGCAGTCCTCGGCCGCAGCGTGATCGTGGAGGATGCCGGTCAGCGTGTAGAGAACCCGGTGATAGCTCTCGCGATACAGCTTGTCGAAGTCCTCGCGAACGCCGGGGCGATACGTCTGGTCAGACACAGCGTGCCAGGCTCAGAGTCGCATCGCCCCGGCGGTAATAGCTTCTGTAGTTAGTTGTCGCTCCCGCCGTTGGAGCCGGAGCCTCCGTCGTCGTGGCCACGAGAGCCGTCGTCACGAGAACCCTGGTTGGCCCCATCGCCGTGATCGTCAGCGACGGCTGATCCCGGCGTGCAGACATCGTCGGAGCCGGGCCGATCCTTGGAGTCCTGGTCGTTCGCATCCTGGTGACTCTCAGCGGGTTCGACCGCATTGCACGCCTCATGCTCCTTGTCTTTCTCGCCATTTCTGTCGCCGGGCGAGGGCGTCGAGGTCGGCGGTGTTGGCTGGCCGTTCGCCGTGGGCGTCATCACGACAATCGGGGTCGAAGTGGGAGTGGCACTGGCAGCGGCCGCCGATCGATCAGCGGAGACGGACTGGGTTGAGATCATCAATCGGCCACCTCCTGCGGCAAGCGCGATCGCGGTCAACGTAATGACCATACGTCGGGGGGATACGGCGCGAAGTCGCTCGATATGGAACATGCGAAGTCTCCTGATGTTTTGCGTCTTACCAGGGGAACGCCGCACCCCGCCGGAGTGTCCATTTCTGGTCGCCGAGCTCTATGGCGTACTCCGAGCCAGAGCTTCGCGCGGCACCGTGGCACGTCCCTCGCCGGCTCATCCCTCCGTGCTCTTTGTGATGTGGCGGGTGACTCAGTGAACCGGACGACTGTCCATGAAGCTCAGGGCTCATGACCGAAGAAGCATCGCGAGGCGATTACCACCTCGTTCCGACGGCCGCGTAACCTTCGGACGTATTCACGCCGGGGGTCGGAGCGTCCACTCGCTTCGGCCCCTTCCCCATTCCTTGTGGCCCTGGGCCCGGAGAACAAAACGGCTCGGCGCAGTGTCGCTCGGATGCCGGCCGCTCACGGCGGCCCACGACTCGCACGGCAGAGCGTGTCAGGCCCGTTTCGACCACCTGACGCATTCGGTTGGCACGAACGTGTCACTGAATCGCAACATTCGCACGTTGCACCGGTCATGTCGTCAAGGCAAGCATGAAGCGTGAGGAATCGGCTCTCCCAGTTCGGGCTGGTGTATCGGTTTGCCGCGGGCGCGCTCGCCACCTTTGCTGTGGTCACCGTCGTGCTGCTCGTCATCGTGAGCAATCAGCTCCGAACCAGCCAGGAGTCTGCCGCTCAAGACCATGCGGTCTTTATCACCAATTCTGTCCTCCGCTACGAGCTCACACCCGCGGACCTCAGCGGGCCTGTAACCAGGGCCAGAGCCGACGCGCTCCAAGCGTTCATCCAGGCTCGCGTTCTTGCGTATCCCACGCTCAGGATCAAGATCTGGGCGCCGGACGGCATCATCGTGTTCTCCGACGACTTCCGGGCAATCGGTCTCCACTTCAGTGATGACGTGGAAGAGAAGGCTCAAGACACGAACACCGCGATCAGTGAGCTCGCTGGCCCTACCGATCCCGAGAACATCTATGACCGCTATCTTGGGTCGAAGCTGTTTTCCACCTATGTGCCCCTGCACCTTGTCGGTGAGTCGACGCGCACACCGCAAGGCATCATCGAGGTGTATCAGGACTACGCCGGGATCCAAGCAGTGATCGACAGCCAAGCGCGCGCCCTGATCATCACGCTGGTGGTGGCACTCTTCGGCCTGTTCCTGCTGCTGCTGCCGCTCGTGAGCCGCGCCGCACGTGACTTGCGGCTTCGCAACCTCGCCCTGGGAACGTCAGAGCGACGTTTCCGCTCGTTGGTGCAGAACTCCTCTGACGTGACCGCCATCGTGAGTGCGACCAGTGCGGTGACGTATGTGAGTCCATCAGTCACCGGCGTCTTTGGGATCGACACGACCGATGTCCTCGATCGCCCGATCGGCACGTTCGCGCACCCGGACGATCGAGACGCTCTGCAGCAGATCCTCGAGCTCGCGGCTGCCAACCCATCGATCTCCTATTCGCTCCAGTGTCGCTGGAAGCATCGTGACGGCTCCTGGCGTAACGGTGAATCCATCGTCACGGGACACCTCAGCGACGACAGCATCTGCGGCATCGTGGTCAACACGCGAGACGTCACCCCTCGATGGGTGATGGAGCAACAACTCCTCCAGCAGGCATTTCACGATCCGCTCACGGGACTGGCGAACCGGGCGCTCCTCGGCGACCGGCTGCAGCAGACCTTGGACCGCGGTCGGCGGGAGGGTATCCCTACGTCGATCGTCTTCATCGATCTCGACGACTTCAAGACGGTGAACGACAGCCTCGGGCACAGTGCCGGGGATGCGCTTCTGCTGGCGGTGGGTAACCGGATCAGAACGGTGCTTCGCCCCGCTGACACAGCCGCACGTCTGGGCGGTGACGAGTTCGCACTGCTCGTCGAGGAGGCGACTCTTGCACAAGGGATCGAGGTCGCTGAGCGCATCCTCGGAGCCTTCACAGCACCCTTCGACGTTGAAGGCCGAGAGATCACGATCAGTGCCAGCGCCGGCATCACCGTGTCGACCGGCGACGGTGCCTCCGCTGACGACATGCTGCGCAACGCTGACATCGCGATGTACAGCGCCAAGTCGCATGGCAAGGCCCAGTACGCCGTCTACCACGCTGAGATGCATCAAGCCACGATGGATCGGCTTGAGATGCGCACGGGGCTGGAGGCGGCCCTCGCACGCAAGGAATTCGTCCTGCATTACCAACCGGTCGTCAATCTACGAGCCGCCGGTCAGGTGACCGGCTTCGAGGCGTTGATCCGCTGGAACCATCCCGATCGCGGCCTGGTTCCGCCGCTTCAGTTCATCCCGGTGGCCGAAGAGAGTGGTGTCATCATCCCCATCGGGAGGTGGGTCCTGCTTCAGGCCTGCCTGGACGCGGAGGCGATGCGCCGCCGCCACCCCGATTGCAGCGGTCTGGTGATGGGCGTCAACCTATCGATGCGCCAGTTGCGCTCTGCGGGCATCGTCGCTGACGTTGGGACTGCCCTCGAAGAATCAGGGCTGCCGCCGGCCAATCTCGTCCTCGAAGTCACCGAGAGCCTCGTCATGAACGAACCCGAGGAAGTGATCGCGCGCCTCCGCGAGCTCAAGGAACTGGGCGTCCGCATCGCTCTGGACGACTTCGGGACCGGCTACTCGTCGCTGAGCTACTTGCAGCGACTGCCGATTGACATTCTCAAGATTGACCGGAGCTTCGTGAGCGGCGTCTCGGAGGCAGCCCAAGATTGGTCGCTCTGTGGGGCGGTGGTGAAGATCGCAGAATCGCTGCATCTGGAGACGATCGCTGAGGGCATCGAAACGGATGAGCAGAACAGCCGCTTGGTTGCCTTGGGCTGCACCGAGGGCCAAGGCTTCCTGTTCCATCGCGCTGTGCCCGTCGGTGATGCCGAAGCGCTCCTCGAGTCGAGCCGACTGCACGTCCCAGTCCCTGTGCCCTTCTGATCGAACACGCCCCACACGATCAGCCCAACCCCGTCAGCACCGTTCCATAAATCGTCGCCTTGCGACCGAGCGACACGGCACTCAAACGACTAGCTGGGTCCGGACACCGAGGGCGCGATCTCACCTCGTCCCGCCTGTTGAAGGTCGGCAGGCAAGACATCGGATGCCGCGTTGGCCAGGATCTCGAGTTGCACGCGCCACTCGATAATCGCCTCTCGTTGCTCCGACTGCGTGTCTGGCAGACTTGCAAAGTCTCCGCCGGGAAAAGCTGCAACCAGGGCGTTGAGATACGAATCTTCGAGGATGTACGTGTGTGCGTATGGAGCATTGATGCCGGCGAGCGTTCGGTCCGAGGGCTGCAGAGCGTTGATCTCGACCATGTACGTACCGAAGCTCTGTTCCAACCGACTCATCGCAGCGGCCGCCTGATCACCGGAGTAGCGGTGGTCCCGATAGTTCGAGATGATGGGATCGGCACCCTCGAGCAGGTTGTTGACGCCGAGACGTATCGGTTCCACTGCAGCCAGATACGATTGCAGCGCTGAGGTGGACGCACCCGATGAACCGCACGCGGTGAGCACCAATCCGACTCCACCCGCCGCGAGCATCATTCCGCCACGCAGACGATGAGGATGATCGCTACCCCGACGAGTCAATGGCCGTGCTACCTCAAGGCCACCAAAGCCAATCGTTGGCGCCGTCGCCACGATGCAAGCGTCGGCCGAGCCCGTCGACGTGGGGACATGTCTCGCCAAATGTTCAGTAGCCGTAGCCGCCGCTCGACCCATTTCCGGCGCTCGCGCCGTTCATGTTCATCATGACCAGGACAATGACGGCAACGACGACGATGACGGCCAGCGCCGCAGCTCCGATTGCCCATGGTCGGGACACGGCATAACCTCCGAGGGTGCCCTTCAGGGGCCCGGCATGCGCGATCTAACAGTTCCAACAAGTCAATAACTGAGGGGGTTACATCGCCCTCGGTCCGCTGAGTGGGAGGCGTCCGGCGCCAACACCTCCCGCCCCTGGGCGGTGCAGATCGAGCATCCTCCTGGACCACGTGGATTTGGGCGCACGCGCATTGCCTGTTCCCTCCGATGCCAGCGCGGAGCTGGAATGCTCGCCGCGATCGAGCCTGCTAACGTTTCGCGCGGACATGAAGGCGGCTCGACACTCGTGGATGGTGACGGCGATCGCCCTTGGCGCCTTCGTCGGCATGCTGGACGCGACCATCGTCGCGGTGGCGCTGGGTCCGATCAGCCGACGCTTCGCACTCCCACTGGCGTCGGGTCAAGAGGTGATCGCTGTCTATCTGGTGGTGGTCATGGCCACGCTACCCACCATCGGGCGACTGTCCGATCGCTTCGGGCGGCACAAGGCCTATGTCGCCGGATTCGTCATGTTCAGCCTGGGTTCGCTCGTCGCCGCCACGGCTCCGTCGTTTGCGATTCTGCTCGTCGGCCGGATGATCCAAGCCGTCGGCGGCGGGGTGCTGATGGCTGGAAGCCTCGCGCTCATCACCGAACACCTGCCACGAAACCGGACGGGCAGATCAGTTGCCATCGTGGTCACCACCCAGGCCGTGGCCGGGTTGATCGGTCCACCGTTGGGAGGCCTGCTGGTGGTGGTCGGCGGGTGGCAGACGGTCTTCTGGGCAGGCGTGCCACTGGGGGTCATCGGGATCGCCTTGACGTTGACGGCCATCCCATCGAGTGTCGCCCATCGGGAGAGCGGCATCGACATCCCGGGCGCGGTGCTGCTGTCGGCGATCTTTCTCGGCGTCGGGGCGGGCATCTCATCACTGGCAGCTCCTGCCTTCGGCGATATACCAGCGATCGCATGGTTTTCAGTGGCCTGGATCGCGCTCCTTCTCGTGGTCCCCGCCGAACTCATGGCCCCCAAGCCATTGGTGGATCGCCGATTGTTCCGGCAATCCAGGTTCGTCTCAGCAACCCTTGCGACGCTGCTCAGTACCGGCACGCTGATGTCGTGCTTCGCCATCCTCCCCTTCTGGCTCGAGGAGGCGCACGGGGTTACGCCAGTGATCGCGGGCCTTGCGTTCTTGCCAATTGGCGTTGGGGTCGGAGCGACATCCCGCATCGGCGGCCGCATGGGCGACGCCAAGCGAACGCAGCTGGTGACGACTGCGGGGATCAGCCTGGCTGCGCTGGGGTTCGGGCTCGCGGCGCTCGCTACGCATCGGCTTTCGTGGCCACTGCTTCTGCCCGGGCTCTTCATGATCGGCTGCGGCAACGGCCTCTTTTCGTCACCGAACACCTCGGCAGCGATGCGACTTGCTCCGCGCGACGCGCTCGGCAGCGCCGCCGCCGTGCTCTCGGCCGCACGCAACGCCGGCGTGATCACCGGCCTGGGAATCACCGGGGCGATCTATACCGCTGCCGGGTCGTCGAGGGCTGACATGGCCGCAGCCGACATCTTTGTCTCGGCCGCCATAGTGTGCGTGTTTGTGGCCGGGATCGCCCTGATGACGTATCGTCCGATACGCGCGCTCGGCGTCACCCAGGTCGTTGCTACAGAAGCTGTGGCCGATGCGCCGTTGACGATCCGCGGGCAGCGATGGGATCGCATCGAACCCGACGGGCACTTGACGGACAGCGTCGGGAATCCACCGGCATCAACTGACGACGGCACGGTGAGCCCAAGCCATCGAGTTCGCTGAGGTCAGGACAGTCAGAGTTCTCTCGGAAAACCCGGGCGGTGCACCTCTCCTCGACGGTGCCAGCTCGATGACCTGTCGGGGAGGAGATCTAGTATCCGACCCGGACACGCAGTTGCCCGTCCGTGTCTGCGTTCGAGCTGTGTCGCTGATTCGGTTCTTCAAACTCGGGAGCATTCGGGTCATCACAGATTGCACGGTGCGAAGTTCGGAGAAGCCGCGCCGTCTCGTCGACGTATGTCGGTGTCGGCGCCCCACCTCCAGGGTGACGGTTCCTGAGCGCGATGGCGAAGCGCAGGGCTTTGGCATCATCGAACGAGAGGGGCACTCCTGTCGGCGCTCGATCCGCCAGCAAGGCGTTCGTCGCCGCAATCAGGTGCCGGTCATCACAGTTCCAGCTGGGACGCCGCGATGAACCGCAACGCATGAGCGCAGTGATTGTCCCCGCCCAAGACGTCATCCCACGAGGTGGAAGTCTGCTCAGTGCAGCGGGGTAGGGCTCCTCGTCCCGACGTCTCCCATAGTCGCGGACGCGCGGGGTCGGCGCCGGTAGCTGGATCAGGTCGCCCATACAACTGGCTACGCCAGAGGGTTACGTCCAAAGGCGAGGGGAACTCGGCGCCCGGTCGCGCAATGGCAGCAGCGGCGCGGTGCGGGGTGCCGGCTGTACGCCTGTGCGCTCCCTGAGCCGACTCGTCTCTCGCGACCACTCGACAAAAGGTGCTCTCAGCGTCCTGAATGGGCTACAGCTCGCGACCGACGGCGCTGGCCGCGCGTCGGGCAGCCGAGCGGAGCTGCGCAAGGATCTCGTAGGGATCGGTGTCCTTGAGAACGTAGTCACTTGCTCCGGCCTCGAGAGCGTCGACAATGCGGGCGTTGCCGGCGTGCGAGGTGAACACGACCACCGTGCTGGCGGGATGCTTCGCAAGGATTCCCTTGGTCGCTTCAACGCCGTCCATCCCTGGCATCGAGATGTCCATGAGCACCATGTCGGGCGGGTACCGGTCGACCAGCTGCAGCGCTTCCGAACCGCTGCATGCCTCGCCGATCAACTCGAAGTCAGTCGTCGTGGCGATCAACTCAGCGAGCGCGCGACGAACGGCGGCATGGTCGTCGACGATCAGGATGCGAATCGGCTGGTCAGTCACGAGGTGTACTCCGAGCAGCAACATCGTGCCATGCGGGAGAGACAACGGTCATCGGGGGCATGGTAGCGCGGGCCATGTCCGGGCGCGCCGGCGCCGGAGTTGCGACCGACGAGGGCTGGGTGTGCACCACATCACTGGTCGAGTAACCCTGCGCCGTACTCCTCGGCAAGGACAACAACACCGACCGCTATCAGAGGAACTGCGCAGATGACACATCTCATATCTCGCTTTCACGTTGGCTCAAAACGAGCCGTATTGCTCTGGGTCCCTGTTCTGGCGCTGGTTGTCGCTGCCTGCGGAGCGGCGTCCAGCACCCCCTCTGGAGCGTCATCCAGCTCCTCCGGAGCAGCTGCCACCGGCCCCATGACCATTACCGCAGCGCAGACCTCCCTCGGATCGGTCCTGTCCGGCCCCACCGGCGACACGCTCTACACGCTCGTCTCGGCACAGGGGACGCCCCTCCCCTGCACAGGCCAGTGCTTGTCTGCGTGGCCACCCCTCGCAGCGACAGCCGGGAGCTCGCCGCATGCCGGTTCCGGAGTCTCAGCGACGCTCGCCGTCGATACGAGCGTGATGCAGGTAAGTGCCAACGGTGCTCCCCTGTACTATTTCTCGGGTGACAGCGTTGCCGGCCAGATAAACGGCCAGGGGATCAAGTCCTCTGGTGGCACCTGGTACGCAGTGCAGTCAAGCGGGCAGCCGTTGACGTCCGCCGGCGCTGCCGCCGGTACACCAAACGCCGCGAATGGCCCCGTCGCTACACCGACGCCCTCCGGCCCGAAGTACGGTTACTAAGCGGTTCGCGGCGCGCTCTGACGGATGTTGTCGCGTGGTCATGCTGGTGCGCGTATCGGGTGGCGCTCGACCTTCGCAATGACTCTTTGAGTGAGGGGTTTTGGTTGATCACGAACGCGCCGCTCACGCGTGGCCGCCCTCAGCTTGGTGCTCGGCGCTCCACCCCGGCTCCACACCGGTTGCGGAAGCGCGGGGCACGTAACCTCGACCTGTATCCATTGCATTCCCCTTCCGACCGGCAGGGGGCGGGCCCCTCACTCCGCCCCCTGCCACATTTCCGTCCTTGCGGCGAGGAGGGCTTGTAATGTTTGCTCGCGTCGTGCTCGCGTTTGGAATAACTCTCACGCTCGCCCTCGCTGCCTGCGGTGGGAGCACATCATCTTCCAACTCCTCGCCATCGGTGAGCGTGGGTACGGCGGCGGTCAGTCTCGGCACCGCCGCTGTGATGATCTCGGCCACCGGTCAACTGACGTTCGACCCGGCGATGCAGACAGCCCACGTCGGCGACATCATTCAGTGGACCAATACGGGTTCAGTGATGCACACCATCACCTTCGACGCCGAGCCGGCGCTGAGCGATCCATCGCTCCAGCCCGGAGCGACATGGGAGGTGAAGTTCACAACCGCAGGCACGTATCAGTATCACTGCAGCATTCATACGGGGATGGTCGGCACGATCGTCGTCAGCTGATAGCGCTCCCTGTTCTTGCCGGTCCCAAGCGCCTTTGAGCTTTCCGCACAGGATGGCCAGACGCGCACGGCTGGGATTGCGACGACTTCGAGCGACGACTCGATCGATGTCAGATGCATGGTTCACGAACACTGTCGATCAGATCGCCGCGGGCGTGGACGGCGCAGTGCCTTCCTGCGTTGACCAGTCTGGAATCGCCTGCCAGTTCCGGGGCGCGCGGTCGTCAGGTGGTGACGACTGCGTGTGGAAAACTCCCGCGCTCCTGCTGCGCTCCGGACGGTGACGGTCATCGCGGTCGTCGTCGGTGGCCAGAGCTTGCCACGTTGGGTGAACGTCGCCTGGTGAGTCCTGCGCTTCGTGGAGCCGGATTACTGGAATGGCATGCTGCTGTCCCCTAGGAGGACAGCATGGGCAAACCGGGTCAGCTCCACTGTGCATCGGTGTTGCCGGGCTGGCCGAGGTGCTCGACGACCGTCTGGCCGTGCCGGGCGCGGCATTCATCGCGTCGATGGCCGCGTATACGTTGTGCCGCCAATTCATCCTCCGCCTTCGCGGCGAACACCGTCGGTCCTCACGCATTAGAGCGGTCATCGCAGTGGCTGCCACTCTTCCACTCTGCGGAGCCATCCTGTGGTTGCCGCCCAGCCCTCGCTGAGCAGTCTGCGCCGACGAGGCCACCGCGCGCGAGCTGCAATGACCGCCCGTGCACCGATAGGAGCGGGTGCATGATGCTCGCTTTCGGCCGGCAGTGGTCGCTTCAGATCCACTCGAACTCAGGGAGCATTGGGTTCGGCTCCCTGCCCGATGTGGTTGGCGTAGAAGCGCTTGACCTCGTTGAGGCTGAACGTTTTCATCGGGTCGTACCAGTCCCACGAGACCATGGCGAACGGCACACTCATCGTCGGCCAGGGGAGGATCAACACCCGCGGGTATGCGAGCCCGCTCGCGTTGGGTAACGAGCTGTACCAGGTGCGCAGCTGCTGAAACTGGGCGCTGCACCCTTGAGGACAGTTGTACAGGGCGACGACGTAGCCGTGCTCGAGGTTGTGCACCCAGTACTCAGGTTGAATCACCTTGTCGTACGCGCCGGCTGCAATGGGCGCGTTGGGATAGCCGAGGTTGTAGTGACATCCGCTGGTCGGGGGATTGTGGTTGTAGGTCACCCGGGTCGGCGGGCTGACGTGGGTGTGCGGGATCTCGTCGATCGCCTGCCCGACCGGTGGGAGGCTGTTGACCGGTGCCGGTAATGGTGCGAAGTACGGTTGCTGGCCGCTCGTTGGGCAGGTGGCGTTCCCGACAAACTGGATGGTGGGAAGGCCGGAGCTGTTCTTACCTCCGAATGGATTGACCACCACGATGCTCACCAGGACGATCACGACGAGCCCAATGCCGACAAGCCAGAGCCTTGCGGGCGACCGCCACGCGGGCCTCTTGGTGAGCTCGGTGAACCCCTTGGCTCGCTTCCTCTGGTTGCGCTGCTTCTTGGGCAGGGATCTCCCGTCATGCCTTTCAGTCGGTCCCCGCGGGGTGTCTTTCGCCACGGCTAGACTACCGGTCGCATTCTTGGCGCCTCGCTGATGGTTCGCGCGCCGGCTCGTGCGCGTGAAGCCCCTGCTCGGCGGTGGTGGCCGAGATCTTGACCGTTCCTGCTCTCAAAATTGACATCACCTGTGCCCGCGCTGGCGCTGAGCCCGCGGGTTGTCGCAAAGGTCCCCACGCACGCGATGAGCCCCAACATCAGGAGCACGCCGGCGACGAGTACGCGAGGCAGCGCATACCAATGACCTCCAAGGTCCGTGCTCCGTATGTCAGTCAATATCCGCCGCGGTTACACCAAGGCGTCTCCACCATGTCCGTGCTAGGTCTCGGCTGCGATACCACAGTGGCCGAGCGAGTCCTCCGTCAGGCGGCGACCACGATCGCACAACACCGACACACCGCTCGCCAAGCGCGGTCTGACAACCCACGCCGCAAGGAACGGATCTGCGGCACGTATCAGTATCACTGCACCATTCATGCGGGGATGCTCGGCACGATCGCCGTCAGCTGACACCGCTCCTCGCCCTGCGATCCCCAGCGACTCTGGGCGTCTTCACCTAGGAGACGTTCTCGGCAGCGCACGGCCGGAGCGCGACGATTCCGATTCGATGCCGACTACCTGGTTGCACTGACATTCGTCGACGAGGTCGCCCCGGACGCGTCCGCGGGCATGGACGGCGCAGAGCATTGCTGGGTCGGCCAGTTTGGAATCGCGGCAGTTCTGAGCGCTCGCGGTCGTCATTTGGGTGACACGTGTCTTGTGGAAAACTGCCCACCCTTGTGGATAACTTGTCGAAGGATCCCCGACTCGCTGGCTCCGGACGCCAAGTCGGTCGGTGGTGACGAAGCCGGCGGCAGCACCGCGAGAGCATCCATTGCGACCCAGGCTACGCAAAGGCCGAGGGCGCTGCGATCGCTCGCATCGAGAGGCGGTCCCTCATAGCGGCCGTGCCAATCCGCTCACCGTTCGGCTTGTCCCTTAGAATCCCGATTCAAAGGGCAGGCCCTCTGTCCGCGAGTAGACGAGACCCTTCCCGTCGACGCTATGACCGTGGCCGAGGCGAAGGCAGCCTTGAGTCTGGCAAGGGAGCCTTGTGAACCTCGCGATCGTCTTGGCCGTGTATCCCATCATCTTCCTGGGAGAGCTCCCCGATAAGACGATGTTCGCCAGCCTGGTCATGGCTACCGAGGGGCGGCCGGTCCAGGTGTGGCTTGGCGCCGCTGCAGCGTTCCTCGTTCACGTGATCATCGCAACGACCATTGGTGTTGCGCTCTTTCAACTCCTGCCGGCACGCGCTGTCGACGGTGTCGTTGCGGTCGTGTTCCTTGTCGGTGCGATCTATGCCTGGCGTGAGGGCACAAAGGACGAGGAAGCCCTGATCAGACGCGAAAGGACAGGCCACAAGGTGGTCACGACCGCCTTTGTTGTGATCTTCATCGCCGAATGGGGCGATCTAACACAAATCCTCACCGCCGACCTGGCCGCCCATTACCACTCGCCGATTTCCGTCGGGTTTGGCGCCCTGGCAGCGCTCTGGACGGTGGCGGCCATCGCGGTCGTCGGTGGCCAGAGTTTGCTGCGTTGGGTCAACGTCGCAACTGTTCGCAAGGTGACCGCTTTCATTCTCTTGGCTCTGGCGGCATACGCCGCGTGGTTCGCCTTCCATTAAGTAACGCGACCCGGGCTCCGCCTACGCCACTCCCCGTTGCCAGACCGTGAAGAAGCCCAAGGTCAAGTCCCCGGTAGTGGTGTGAATTCGGTGGAGTTCTCACAACGTCGGTGAGCTGCGCGACGAGTCCCTCCGTGAGCGGATTGGTGAGCAACCGCGGACGGTCGGGGTGCAAGAGCCGCGCCATCGACTGCTGGCTGAAATGACCGTCTCCGTCCTGTCACTCGTCGTGCTGGTCCAGGAGCACTGCGGTTGCCGAGCGCGGGGCATGTAACCTCGACCTGTATCCATTGCATTCGCCTCCCAGCCGGCAGGGGGTCGGCCTCCTTCCCGCCTCCTGCCACGCTCCCATCTCTGCGCCGACGAGGACTTGTCAATGGTCGGCCGCGCTCTGGTCGCGTTCGGACTGATTCTTATGCTCGGGCTCGCCGCCTGCGGTGGGAGCACGAACAGTGGATCATCCTCCAACTCTTCACCGACATCGGTCAGCGTGGGTACAGCGGCCGTTAGTCTCGGCACTGCCACCCTGCTGATCTCGTCTACTGGTCAGCTGACATTCGATCCGGCGATGCAGACGGCGCACGTCGACGACATCATTCAGTGGACAAACACTGGCTCTGTGGTTCACACGATCACCTTCGACACCGACAACAACGCGGAGACCGAGGACAGGGAGTGAACCTCCTCGAGGCGCTCGGTCAGGCGATCCGGATCCCGGAGCTGCGGCGCAAGCTGCTCTTCACCCTGGGGTTGCTGGGGGCATTCCGAATCCTGGCGGCGATCGCCATCCCGGGGACGAACCCGACGGCGCTCGCCAAGCTGTTCTCCGGGAACACGCTCCTTGGTCTGCTCAACCTCTTCAGCGGCGGCGGCCTGCAGCGCTTCACGCTGGTCGCGCTGGGATTGAACCCCTACATCAATGCCACGATCATCATGCAGTTGATGACGGTCGTCTCCGTCCGGCTCAAAGAGCTGAGCAAGGAAGGGGAGATCGGCCGCAAGAAGATCACTCGCTACACGCGCTGGCTCACAGTGCCCCTGGCCATGCTCCAGGCGTTCGGCTATCTCGCGCTGTTCACCAACCCCAGCACGGGGCCGATCATCTCCAACCCGACAGCAGCGACCGAGATCAGTATCATCTTGACCCTCACTGCCGGCACGATCATCGCGATGTGGCTCGGTGAGCTGATCACCGAGTACGGCGTCGGCAACGGCGTCTCGCTGATCATCTTCGTCGGCATCATCGGCCGGCTCCCCGCGGCCATCGTCGGCTACGGCGGTACCGGTGGCACCGCGCACATCATCCAGATCGTGATCATGGCGATCATCGCGGTCGCGGTCACCGCTGCCGTCATCGAGGTGCAGCAGGCACAGCGCAAGATACCGGTGCAGTCAGCGCAACGAGTCCTCAACGTGCGAACCGGTCAGGCGTCACAGGGGCGGCGCAACTTCTTACCACTTCGAGTCAACGCCGCAGGCGTCATCCCGATCATCTTCGCGATCTCGATCATGACCTTCCCGACGATCTTCGCCAACCTCTTCCAGAGCAGCGGAGGATGGATGCAAAACGTCGCCCAGTGGATCACCACCAACTGGCAGGCGACCGGTGGATCGATCTTCCTGAACATCATCTACAACGCCATCTATTTCCTGCTGGTGATGGGATTCACATACTTCTACACGGCGATCGTGTTCGACCCCGTGGATGTCGCCGACAACCTGAAAAAGCAATCCACGTTCATCCCCGGCATCCGTCCCGGGAGGAGCACCGCCGAGTATCTCGGCAAGGTCATGGGCAGGATCACGCTGGCGGGCGCGCTCTTCCTGGCGATGATCACCGTCGTGCTGCCGCTGCTCACCGCGGTCCTGACCGGCGTCCCGTCGACCAGCCTGTACCTTGGCGGCACGGCGATCCTGATCGTGGTCGGCGTTGCACTCGACACCATGAAGCAGATCGAGACCCAACTGCTGATGCGCCAGTACAAGGGATTCATCAAGTGATCGCCAGATGATCGCCCTGATGTTCGGGCCGCCCGGCAGCGGCAAGGGGACGCAGGC
>PNBE01000203.1:185-3795 GCA_003135895.1 Candidatus Dormiibacterota bacterium | reverse complement strand
TCTAGGACGTTCTTGTCCGCGCGTCCGCGCCGCCGGCTCCCAGGGCTTTTTCGAGCTCGTCCTCCCCTCCAGTGGAGTGGAGAGATCGGAGAGCATGCGTCTATCGGGCTGCAGATCGAACTCGCATCGACTGCGTCAGGTTGAGCTGAAACGAGCATGCTCTCGTCATCAACGATTACGAGGTTTCATGGGGACAAGCAATGGGTGACAACACGCCGCGACACCTGTCGGACGCCACGGTTGAGGAGCTGGTCGCCAGCGAACACGCCATCATGCGCGAGCACCTCGCCCATATGCGATCTATCGCCGACGACGCACCGCTCGAAATCCCGATCACGCTGCGCCATCGACTCGATGCCGTGCTCAGCTTTCTGCATAACGATTTGCTGTCCCATATTCAGACCGAGGAGGAGATTATCTATCCAGCCTTCGATAGCGTTGTGGGCGCCGACTGGTCCAGCCAGGCCATGTTGATTGATCACGAGGCGATCATGGCGGCGCTCGGTCAACTGGATCGGGCGATCGCTGACATCCGCCGGCCGCGGTGGCGTGATGAGATCCAGCGCCTCCTATACGTGCTCGAATCGATGATCCGCCTGCACTTGGACAAGGAGGATCGGATGTCAGCGCCACTGGTGGGACGACTGGATTCTCGCACCGGTGAGTCGCTGCGGCAGCGGTTAGCCGGGCACGCGGTTCAGCACCATCACGCCCNNGTTCACCGCCCATCCCAAGCCATAAGGTACGTGGGGTTCGGCACAGAGACGAAACGAGGGCTGATCGCCCGCAGGTGGGAGAGAATTCGATGAGGCGCTTGGGACGGATGGCGAGGCCGCCCGGACCCAGGAGGTACTGGATGCGCAGATCCCCACGCTTGCGCTCGTAGTTCTGATGAGAGACCTGCAGGGCGGCGTATGCCTCCTCGGTGCGCCACAAAGGCAACAGGTTGCGCGATGGCTGGCATTTGCAGGTCACGCCCTGGCACTTGGCGCACTTCGGCTTGCGCGGGACCTTGCCTTTGAGTCCATTGCCGCCTGATGGCCGACCCGCAGTCGAAACCGGACCGCTGAGGACAACCAGCAAACGTCCGTTCGTACTGCCGAAGAATCTGGTGTCGACAGTTCGATCCTGTCCTTCGGCACCATCACGTGCCCCGCGGGGTCAGGCGGCGGCTCGTGCCGTCACGATCAGGACGGGTATGGTGCTGCTGTGCAGGACGCGGTGGCTCACACTCCCGAGAAATAGGGAGCCAACGTCTCCCAGCCCTCGCGAACCCATAGCAATGAGGTCGTATCCGCCCTCACGGCACTCGGCCAGAATCGCCTCAGCGGCCGGAGCATCAACAAGCCTGGTGGCCGCCTTCACCCCCTCCGGGAGCTTGTTGGTGGCGTCGTCGAGCGCCGACTTGCCGGCCGCGCGCGATGCTGCCACCACTTCGTCGTAAATCGATTGGGTGAGCCCGCCCAGACCCACTCCCGGCCACGCATAGTACGTCGAATACGCGGTGAGTATGGTGAGGGTCGCGTTCTGTGTATGTGCGATGTCTACCGCCTCGTCCAGAGCGGCACGCGCATGGGTGGATTGGTCAAAAGCGACCAGGATCTTCGTGAACATACCTCGTTTTCTCCGGTGACCCGACGACGCCTCTCGTGATGGACTCGCTCACACATCCTCGCCGATCCGTACAGGTTCGCGCCATGGCCAAGGGTCACACGACGATGGTCCACGCTCGGCGACACGACCGCTTCGCGGAGCGTCGTCCTCAAACCTCGTGGTTATGGCTGTCGCTGATCGTTGCACCCCGCGTGGGATCGACTGACAGAGGTGTGCTCATACGGACGTTCACTTGCTCGATCGACGGTGATCGTTGGCGAGGAGACGTCGCAGCATCGCTCACGCTTCACCAGTGTCCACGCGACATCCCGACACGCATGCCACGTATGGCTGACGACCTCTCCGTCGAGGCCCTTGAAATGGTGGACGCCCATATCTCGCCCCATTTCCGATACGCTCTTGTAGAGGTCGCCGGAGGCGCCGACCCCCACGGCTCGCGTTCCTCGAGAGCGCAGATAGGAAGCCCTTGGCCGTGCTCGCCCCCGACCATGACGGCCTCCGGCGCGTGCTTCGGTGTGCGTGCTCTACTGCTTGCATCGTGCAAAAGACCGCGTTCACCGATTCGCGCGGGGGATACTCAGGGGCGTTCTTGGGATCCCGTATCCTCACCACGACGCGACCACTGACTACCCATTGGGAACAACGGCACAAGGACGTGCGCGCCGGGGCTTTCAGCGATGCCGATCCAAGGAAGCCCTTTCCGCGTCGCGCCATGGCTTCATGCACCTGCTGACCATCGGCTACGGCACCATATCGGCGGAGGAATTCGTCCGCCTGCTTCGTGGCGCCGGAGCCGTCCGAGTTATCGATATTCGATCCGCGCCCGGCAGTCGGCATAACCCTCAGTTCGGTCGCGCTGAGATGGAGCGGTGGCTTCCGGTGGCGAGCATCGCCTATCAGTGGGAGCGCGCCCTGGGGGGCTTCCGGAAAGCCTCGGCGGAGTCGCCCAATACGGCGCTGCGCCAGCTCTCCTTCCGCGGATACGCCGATTACATGCTGACCCGCGAATTCGCAGTCGGCGCCAACGCGTTACGCGAATCGGCGGCGAGCACGGTCGTCGCTGTGATGTGTTCCGAGTCGTTGTGGTGGCGCTGCCACCGCCGCCTGCTCAGCGACTACCTGATGCTGATCGACGACTTCGAGATCCGCCACATCATGCATGACGCTTCACTGCGCGCCCACCGACTGACCGAGGGCGTGCGGGCTGTTGGTGACCACACCCTCTACGACCAGCTAACGACCACCGTCGAGTCCTGAATGGTGCCGTCACTGGCGTGCATGCACCTGTTCGGCCGTGGTGAGTGACGCGCGGTTGAGTCGGAAAGCTGTGAGACAGCTGGTGAGGCTACACCGAACCGATTCCAGGTCCAGGTGACTCGATGCCGGGTGAAGGACGACAACGCCGATCAACCCAGCGTGGACTGACCTCAGAGCGGATCTCCGGACACGGCCTCTTCGGTCTGCACCGGTGCGGGGACCTCTTAGTACGAACTCGATGAGATGACGTCAGGGCGCGCGATCATACGGTACGGTGGATTCGCCTCGGGAATCGTCGCCACCGCATTGCGGAGACCGTATTGCTGCCTGCCGACGACCCAAAAGGTGCTCCGGGTCGTCGCGTCACCCGCATTTCCCTTGTGCGACCCTCCTGGCGGCCGCTTACTGCAGCGATACTGAGCCAGGCCGCTTTGATCAGCTGCTAACGCGGGTGCGAACGCCGTTCAGGGGAGATGCCGGGTACCAAGCATGAGGACCTGATACGATGCACCAAACGGACGCGTCAGTTTCCTAGTCGACCTCGCCTCCCTCCCCAGAGCGGGTGATAGTGCGTCACCCGCTCGCTCCGCTCGAACGGGCGCCTCCTGTTCTTTGGAGCCGGTGCGTTGGCTTAGTGTCGCGTGCTCTGGGCTGCGCTGGTCGACACATCAGATCCTCGCCAGCACTCCCGGTTAGCGTGCCGATCTACTCAACGGGCCGATGATCTGGGTTGCCAGGC
>PNBE01000203.1:0-173 GCA_003135895.1 Candidatus Dormiibacterota bacterium | reverse complement strand
ATCTTGTGCCGGCGAAGGGCACCGGTGTACCGTCGGAGTAGCGTGACGTAGACCGATGAGTTCTTTTGAGCCGACTCTCACTGGCACCGTCCATCCGGCGCTCGGAGATGACGATGAGCACGAGCAACCGCCTGCCGGTTGCAACCTATTTCCGGAGAGGACTCCTCTCATCG
>PNBE01000141.1 GCA_003135895.1 Candidatus Dormiibacterota bacterium | reverse complement strand
GGGCGTGGCACCAGCGCCGCCCCTGGCCAGAGTGCCTCGACGCCCGCGGCGCGTTCCATCGCGCACCAGAACACGTCGCCGCCGCTGGTGACGGTGAGCGCCCTGCCACGCTCGACGAGCTCATCGAACCAGCCGGCCCACGCTATAACGGGCCTGGTCACCACCTGCGCGACCAGATGGTCGTGCAATTCATCGAGATCGCGGGGCTCCGCTGCGGCTTCGCCGCGTACGCGCGCAATGGCATCGGGGTCGAGGGCCGCCAGGTCACGGGCCTCGACGGGGAGACCCCGGCGCAACGTGATTGCCCGGCTGCGCCGCTCCTCGAGCGGCGCGTCATCGAGGAACGTGTACGGCCTGCCGTTCACGATCTCGTGCGCGAGCGGCGATGGCTCGACCGTGTCGCGGAAACTGATCTCGACTTCCTTCCGCTCAATGCGCAGGACCAGCTCGCGCAGCGAGTCGACGTCCATCACCTCGTGCAGGCAGTCGTACATCGTCTGATTGACGAGGGGATGATCCGGTGCCTCGACGGGACCCGTCGGGTTCTCGTTCTGGCATGCGACCAGCTGCGGAAACACCGCGCCCATGATGTCGTCGGACTCGAGCCGCTGTATCGCGGCCGGATTCTTGCGGCCGCCCTTGAAGCGCAGCACGGTGAGCGATCGATTGAGGTTCCAGCGCCAGCGCACGGCCCACATCGGTGCGAAGATCGCGGCTTTTCGGAGCACCTCCTCCACGGTGTTCGACGAGAGAAACTTCGGGATGTCCTCGAGCGGAAAACTATGTTGCGGACCAAGCGAGAGCAGCACGCAGTCATCACTCGCCGCCGCCTGCAACTCGAAGTCGAATGTCGCGCAGAATCGCTTCCTCAGCGCAAGACCGAGCGCCCGGTTCACGCGGCCGCCGAAAGGTGCGTGCACCACGAGCTGCATGCCGCCGCTGTCATCGAAGAACCGCTCGAGCACGATGTGCTCGAGAGTCGGCACCACCCCAAGGGCCGTGCGACCCGCCGCGAGGTAGCGCACCACCATCGACGCAACGTCGTTGTCGACTCCGGCTCGCTGCTCGACCCAGGTGATCGCCTCGTCGGCACCGCCCTCGGCGAGCAGCACCTCGACGCCGCTGCGGAGATCCGACACCTCGCGTGACAGTTCCTCGGTGCGCGCCGGCGCCTCACCGAGCCAGAAGGGGACTGACGGAGGCGCGCCGTGCGCATCCACGACGCGCACGGTCCCGGCGACCACACGCCGGATCTTCCACGACGTGCTGCCCAGCAGGAAGATGTCACCGGCTGACGACTCGATCGCCCAGTCCTCGTTGACCGTGCCGATGAAGGTGTCATCAGGTTCCGCGAGCACTCGGTAGTCGCCGGTCTCGGGGATCGCTCCCACCGGATGTCAGTGCCGCCAGCCGCGCGCCGCGGCGCGCACGCACCTCGCCGTTGATCTGGTCCCGGTGCAGGTACGCCGCGACCCTCCCGCGTCCGGTGGGAATGCCGTCGGAAGCCAGTTCGACGACGCGGTCGAAGTCCTCGCGCGTCAGGTCTGGCGATAGGGCGCGGCTTTGCGCATCAACTCGAAGAGGTCGTCCTCGCGCCAGCTGTCAGCCGCGCATTCGGCAATGATCTGCTGCGCGAGGATGTCGAGGGGGAGCTGCGGTGGATGCACGGCGTCGAGCGCTCCACTCCTCACGCCGGCGAGCAGGGCGGTGCACTCGACCAGCTCGTCCCGTGTCATGGGGTACAGGCGGCCCTTCGGGGTTCCACCGCGGCTGTGGCCGGACCGACCGACGCGCTGCAGGAAGGTCGCGATGCTGCGCGGCGATGCAATCTGACACACCATCTCGATAGGACCGATGTCGATACCCAGCTCCAGCGATGCGGTCGCAACCAGGGCGCGCAACTCGCCTGCGCGGAGTTGCGACTCGACCCGCTGACGGCGATCCCTCGAGAGGCTCCCGTGATGCGCAGCAACCGCATCATCGCCGAGACGCTCGGCGAGCAGATGCGCGACGCGCTCGGCCATCCGGCGTGTGTTGACGAAGACGAGCGTGGTGCGGTGTGCGCGCACGTGGCCCGCGATGGCGTCGAGCACCTCGCCCAACTGCTCTCGCGAAGCGACCGCCTCGAGTTCACCGGACGGCAGCTCAATGGCAACATCGAGCGCGCGCCGGTGGCCGACGTCGACGATGGCGCAGCGTGGGCCGCCGTCCGGTGTACTGCGTGTCGGACCGGCGCCGACCAGCAACCGGGCCACGGTCTCGATGGGTCGCTGCGTCGCCGACAGCCCGATGCGCACCGGTGGTTGCGCGCACAGCCGCTCGAGGCGCTCGAGTGTGACCGCGAGATGCGACCCACGCTTGTCCCGCGCCACCGCGTGGATCTCGTCGACGATGATGGTCGTGACCGTGGTGAGCAGCGCCCGGCTGCGCTGCGCGGTCACGAGCAGGTACAGGGATTCGGGGGTCGTGACCAGGAAGTTGGGCGGGCGCTTGAGCATCGCCGCGCGCGTCGACTGCGTGGTGTCGCCGGTGCGGACCTCGGCTCGAAGGGTGGGCAGGGTCATGCCCATCTCCGCTGCAACCTCGGCGATCTCGCGAAGCGGTGTCTCGAGGTTCTGCTGAACATCGACCGCGAGCGCCTTCAGTGGCGAGACGTAGACGACCTGCGTCCTTCCCGCCACCTCCTCACCCCGGCCGGCCGCACGGTAGAGCGCGTCGATACACACGAGGAAGCCCGCCAGCGTTTTGCCCGACCCGGTCGGGGCGGCGATCAGCGTGTTCCGGCCGGCCGCGATCTCCGGCCAGCCCTCACTCTGGGCGGGGGTTGGACCTTCGGGGAACCGGCGCTCGAACCAGGCTCGCACAGCCGGGTGGAAGGCACGCATATCGCTCATCTGGACCAGCGATTTTAGCATCCGACACAGAACAGATGTTCTGTCAGAGCGGTCCCTTCATGAGGTCACCCAGTCCGCCGAGTCCGCCGACGACACCGAGCCCACCAACGCCGCGATTGTGCTCCTGGCTGCGGTCCTGCTCAGCCTCCAGAGCGAGGACGCTGCAGAGGATCAGCAGGTCGTTCTGCCCGTCGACGATGTCGACGCCGTAGGAATCGGCGAGGCTGATCCAAGCCTTGGAGATGGTGGCGATCGTCTGACCGTTCTCGGTGAGGATGAAGTCGTGCCCCGAGAAATTACCGGTCATCTCCATGTCCGCTCCACCGGCGACGGTGACCGTCCACTTGGGGTGGAACGGGCTGGAGAAGCGCTGATGCACCTCGGCGCTGACTCCGCCAGCGAGCGAGATCTCGTAGGTCGCCAGCAGCGACACGAGCTTGCGGCTGACCTGCCCGACCTCGTTGCCCGAGAGGTCGTTGACGAGCATCAAGCCGTGCAGGCTGAGCACCTTGCCGTCGACTTGGTACACCGGCTGGCCGGCGTCGTTGAGGATGTCGTTGTCCTCGCCGAGGCGGAAGATCTTCTCGCGGACCTGGTAGTTCATTGCTGGCCCTTCAAACCACTGTACGCCTCAACTACCGTCGGGATATCCGCCGCGATGCAGCACGATCGAACAGTGCGGCAGCATTTCGGGTCGCGGCGCCGATGCGCGCCATTCTTCCCGGCACGGCTGCAACGCTGGAAACAATCGCGAGCCGCCAGGTGTCGAGGCCGTCAGGCTGGAACCCGATGCTCGTGGCGATGACGGTGGGCTGTGCTGCGCTCATTCGACGATTGTGCCCGTGCAGACTGGGACGATGAACTGGATGACCGCTCGCCGGCCCGGTAGCAGGGATGCGGCCACGGCATGAGACCCTCGGCGGTGCTCGTCGCCGTGATCGCCGCAGCCGCGGTGGCCGGCGTCGCGATATCGACAACCCAGCGCCCCCCGAGCCCCGCGCCACGGCCATCGCCGACCCCATCGGCGGCGCCGACTCCGATTCCGCAGGGACCCATCTCGGGGATCGGTTTCACCGTCGTGGGTGATCCGGCGACCGCACAGGTGATGCTCTTCGGGGGCGTCGCCAACTACGCCAACACATGGATCTGGACGGGATCACGCTGGGCGCTCGCCCAGCCGGTCACGAGTCCGCCGGGCCGAATCGACGCGGCGGCCGCATACGACCCGCAGACCAGGCAGGTGCTGCTCTTCGGCGGGCGCCACGCTCCGTATACCAGCGGCTGGTCACTCAACGACACGTGGGCGTGGAACGGATTCACCTGGGAGGAGCTCGATCGGGGGATCGACGGCCCGCCGCCCGGCGAAGGGGCATCGATGGCATGGGACGAAGCGCTGAGCGAGATGGTGCTGGTCACCCCCGCCGGCAACGCGCCGGGCGGCGACGAGACCTGGGTCTGGAGCGGCCGGAACTGGGTGCCCAAGATTCACGGGGCAGTCGCTCCGAGCGCCTTCGACCTTGCGATGGCGTTCGATCCAGTCACCCGGTCGCTGATCGCCGAGGGATGCTGCTACGCACCGGTGTCACAACTGGGCGCGCTCGACACGACGTGGCGCTGGGACGGAGATCGGTGGCACCAGCTTGCGGGCACCGCCCAGCCCCTGCCCGGCTCGTCGCTGGCTCTGGATCCGTCCGCCGGCCGCCTGGAGCTCTGCAACTGCGCGCCGATGCCGGCGCTTCCCGTCCTGGCGTCGTGGACCGGAGCCAGGTGGGAGCTCATGAATGTAGGCCGCCTCCCGATCGAGCCGGTCGCCGAGATCACCGACACGACCGACGGTCGACTGCTCATCGTCGGGTCGGCGATGCCGAGCAAGCCGTACGTCGCCCAACCCGTGCACCTCTGGGCGCTGACCGGATCGACCTGGCGGCAGCTCGACGCCACTACTGCCGGCGGATAGGGAGCGCGCCTTCGACCCGTTCAGAGCGGCCGGCAGCGTGTCACGAGCGGATGACAGCCTGCAGCGCCATGTGGGAACCGACGACTTTGTCGTGACAGACCATCAACCGCCCAGGGGCCGCGCCAGGCGAGTCCTATCGTGGTTGGCATGTCAGCACAACCGGGCGGAGCCGCTGCACCGCGACTGAGGGTGATCCCGGGTGCCCCGGACGCCGATGCGGCGAAAGCACCGGGAACCGGCGCCGCTTCCCCGGCCGTCCAGCGACGCGTGCAACGCCTCGGCGTTGAGCTGGACGTCCTGGAGATGGTGCCGTTCTCAGATCCCGACGCGGCATACGCCCCGGCGGCAGCGCTGGAGCGGCGGGCCCGCGCGCTGGGTGACGAGGCCGGCCGGAAACGTGCCCAGCTGATCCAGGCGGACGTGATGTGCCGCAAGGGCAAGCACACCGCGAGCGGGCAGCTGATCAGGGAGATCAACGAGTGGGCGACCGAGCGTGGCCACCGTCACGTGATGGCGCGCAGTCACCGGCTCCTCTCGGTGTTCTTCGATTTCATCGGTGATGTGCCGAGTGCGTGGGAGCATGCCGTGCCGGCGGTCGAGCTGCTCGACGACACCATGTCCGAGCGGATGCGCGCCGATCACATCTTCGGGCTGGGACAGGTCCTGGTGCGCACCGGCGCGTGGGACGCGGCCCGTGAGCGCTACCGCGCCGCGCTCCAGCTGGCCGACGGTCTCGACGATGTCCCACTGCGCGTCAAGATCCTCAACAACCTCGCGTGGCTCGAGGACGACGCGGGCGACACCCATCAGTCGATGGAGATCGCCAAGCGCATGCGGGCATTCGCGGAACGCCACAACCTCGCGCTCGACGCCGCGTGCCTTGACACCGTCGCCAATGCCCAGGTGAAGCTCGGACTGTTTGCCGAGGCCGAGGCGACGCTGCGTCCGATCCTCGACGACGAGCATCTCGATTCACGTCCCATCGAAGGACTCGGCGAGGCACTCAACACAGCCGCGAGTGCGCAGCGCCTCCAGGGACACATGGCTGACGCCATCGCGACCCTGGATCGGTGCATCCGGCTGTGCGCNNACGCGCGGAATGGTTGCCATCCGCGTCGAGGCGCTCGAGGAGCGAGCCCGGCTCTTCGCGGACCAGGGATTGTTCCAGCGCGCCTACGAGCAGTACATCGAGTTTCACGCCGAGGACGCAGCGCTCCGCGCCGCGCAACGCGAGGCGAACGCTCGCACGCTGCAGGCCGTCTTCGAGACGACCGAGGCGCGGCGCGAGGGCGAACGCTTTCGCCAGCTGTCGCTACGCGACGCGCTCACCGGGCTGCGCAACCGCCGCCATGTGGACACGGAGTTGCCGCTCCTGCTCGCGGGCTCGCGGGAGGATGGCTCTCCGCTCTCGGTCGGGCTCGTCGACCTCGACAAGTTCAAGAGCGTCAACGATCGCTTCTCGCATGCCGTCGGCGACGGCGTGCTCGTTCGGGTGTCCGGCATCCTCGCCGCCGCGACCGCCGAATCCGGCTGGGCTGCCCGCATGGGCGGAGAGGAGTTCCTGCTCGTCTTTCCCGAGGTGAACGTCGATGAGGCCTTGCGACGTTGCGAGGATGTGCGCCAGGCGATCGAGTCGGTCCACTGGGACGGCGTGATGACCGGCGAGGTCGTCACCGTGAGCATCGGTTTCACCATGCTCCAGCGAGGACGCACCAGCCAGGCCGCGCTGCTCGGTCAGGCGGACCGCAATCTGTACGCCGCCAAGGACCAGGGGAGGAATCGGGTAGTCTCAGACTTCGCGTAAAGCGACTCTGCATGACCACGCTTCTGCTCGTTCACGCGCATCCCGACGATGAGTGCATCGCCACGGGTGGCGTCATCCTGCGCGCGCATCACGAGGGCATCCGCGTCGTCCTGCTCACCGCGACGCGAGGTGAGGAGGGCGACATCCACAACATGGACGCGGCCGCGGTGCGCCCGCGGCTCGGCGAGGTCCGCACCGAGGAGCTCATGCGCTCGTGCGAGATCCTGGGTGTCGACCGCCAGGAGTTCCTCGGCTACCGGGATTCCGGCATGACGGGCGCGCCGAGCAATGACGACCCTCGGGCGTTCCACGTCGCGCCGCTGGACGAAGCCGCAGAGCGCGTCGCGACCGTGCTCCGCGAGGAACGCCCTGACATTGTCGTGACCTACACATCGGACGGCACGTACTGGCACCACGACCACGTCAAGGCGCATCGGACAACGGTTGCGGCACTGGACCTGTTGGCCACCAAGGGGTGGTCGCCGGCAAAGTTCTACTTGCACTCGGTGCCCCGCAGCGCTGTCGAACGCATCGAGCGGCGAGCACGCGAGGCGGGGGTCGACCTCCCGACCGACGTCGGCCAGATCGTGGGCATCCCGGATGAGGAGATCACCACGGACGTCGACGTCTCTGCCTTCTTCGAGCAGAAGCGTGCGGCCTTTCTGGCCCATCGCAGTCAATACGAACCGGACAGCCCGTTCTCGACCATCGCGGCCCAGATCTTCGAGGCGACGCTTGGCACCGAGCGCTTCATCCTCGCGCGCGGGGCCCTCGGCGAGCCCCGACCGGAACGCAGTCTCTTCGCCGGACTGCCCTAGCGCGTCAGCGCGTCAGTGCGTCAGCGTCACCTTGGTCAGGCCTGTGGGGGCATCGGGATCGAGGTGCCGAGCCAGCGCAGCCGACAACGCGATCTGCTGGCCTCGCACCGCGGCGACCACCGGTTGCAGCGCTTCGGGAACGGCGGGTGGCAGGGGAAGGTCGGAGCCGGGCTCCGGGCTGATCGTGCTCACCGTCGCACCGCGATCGCGCAGCACCGCGCACAGCTCTGCGACGTCGGATGCGGCAGGCCCTGGAGCAGAGAACGCCAGCACCGGGACTTCCGTGGTGATGGCGGCGATCGGCCCGTGGCGGAGGTCGGCCGCGGAGAACGCCTCCGCGAAGATCGCTGACGTCTCGCGGATCTTCAACGCCGTCTCACTCGCGGCGGCGAGCAACGGACCGCGCGCCACCGTGAGCACACGGTTGGCGCCGTCGAGACGCCGCGCGATCACGTCGGCGCGATACCGATCGTCGAGCACCTCGCNNCGCCAGCGCCAGCAGCGTGGCGGTGAACGTCTTGGTTGCCGGGATTGCGAGTTCGCCGCCCGCTGAGAGGTCGATGACCACGTCGGCGACATCGCTCAGCGGACTTGCACTGGCGTTGACGATCGCAACCGTTCGCGCCCCGGTGGCACGCATCCGCTCCAGGACGCTGACGACCTCCGGCGTGCGTCCTGATTGGCTGATTCCAACCGCGAGGTACCCGCGATGGTCGGCCTGGGTTCGGTAGAGCGTGTGCAGGCTGGGAGACGCGAGCGCGACCGGCCGGCCGCTCGCCATCTCGAAGAGGTATCGCCCGTAGAGCGCTGCGGTGTCCGACGATCCGCGGGCCAGCAGGACAGTGCCGCACAGGTGCTCGGAGAGCAGCGCGGTGATCGAGGCGGTGATCGCCGCGCGTCGCGCAACTAGGCGTTCGAGCACGGCCGGTTGCTCGGCCATCTCGATGGCCATGTTCTCGCCGTTCACGCGGTGCCCTCGACCGATCGCTCGTCGAGCCACGCACGAAGACGCGACTGCGCGGTGCCGTTGGCTCCGGACAGCGAGAGCCCGGCGAGTGCAGCGCCGACCACGGGCCGGGTCGTGCACAGGCTCGTCTGCGCCTTCGGCGCCTCCACCCGGATGCTCGCCGTGATGAACTCGAACAGGATCGAGCGGCTGGAAGTCAGCACAGATCCTCCGAGCACGACCTGGACCGGGGAATCCTCCATCTCGAGTTGACGGAGCGCGGCGATCGCAAGCCGTGTGACCTCGGACCCCTGACGGCGCATGATCGCCAGCGCCTCGGCGTCGCCCGCCTCGGCGGCGGTGACCACCAGCGGTGGGAGTTCGATGAGGCGGGCGGGGTCGAGGCTGCCCTGGTGGATCGCGACGGCCGCATCCAGTGCCGTCGAAAAGCCGAAATACCCGGCAACCGCGCGCGCAAGCGCCGTCGGCGCACCCCGCCCGTCCTCGCTGCGCACGCCGGCGCCGAGCGCGGCCATGCCGATGTCGGGCCCGCCGCCCCAGTCGCCGGTGATGTCACCCAGCGCCGGGAACCAGGCGCGACGCCCCGAGGGGGACGTCCCGACGCAGTTCACGCCTGCCCCGACGGTGACGGCGACACCGTGCCCCGAGCCGGTGGCCGCCCAGAGCACGGCGAACACGTCGTTGGCAACGTGGTTCCGCTCCGCCCATCCCTGCGCGGTCACAGCATCGGCGAGCGCAACCTCCTCGTCGGGCAGATCGGCGCCCGCCATGAATACGGCGGCAACCGCTGCCCTGCTGCCGTTGCGCGACGACAACCCGGCGGCGAGCCAGGCGCGGTCGACCAGGTCATCAACCACGTGAACCGCAGGCCCGAGGCCAAGTTGATGTGGGGAGGACCCGGGACCTCGAACAGACGACAGCACGGTGCCGTCAGCGCGAAGGAGCAGCACGTCGGTCTTGGAATTCCCACCGTCGACGGCGACGATCAGGTCCTGTGCAGTCACGCGAACGCCGGAAGGAACCGTCGGTTGGCGTCGAGCAGGTCGCTCAGCAACTGCTCCGCGAGCCCGCTCTGGCCGATGAGCGGATGGGTGAGCAGGGCCCGAAAGGCCACCTCGCGATCGCCGCTGACGGCCGCGTCGGCGGCCAGATGCTCGTACGCCGCGGTGTGCGCGATCAGCCCCGCCTGGTGCCACGGCAATGCCGGGACCGGCAGCGGCTCCGTGCCGTCGGAGCTCATCCGCGCGGGCACCTCGATCACCGCATCTGTGGGCAGTTCCGGGATGACCCCGTTGTTTCGGACATCGACGACCTGAACATCGGTGCTGTCACCGAACAGCGCACACAGCAGGTTGATCGCCGCCTCGCTGTAGTACGCGCCGCCGCGTTGCATGAGCAGGTCCGGCTTGTCGTGCAACTGTGGGTCGCGGTAGAGCTTCAGGAGTTCACGCTCCACCTCCATGACCTCCTCGGCACGGCTGCGCGATTCCAGCAATTCCTGCACCACCAGGTCGTGCTGGTAGTAATAGCGCAGGTAATACGAGGGCACGGCCCCGAGATTGTCGATGATCCGCCTCGGCAACTCGACGTGTTTGGCGATCTCATCGCCATGGGTGCGCAGCAATGCCGGCAGCACATCCTCACCGCCGACGGACACCGAGCGGATCCAGGTGAGGTGATTCAACCCGGCATGCCCGAGTTGCACGGACTGCCAGGGCACGTCGAGCCACCCGGCGAACAGCCGCTGAAAGCCGATCGCGACGTTGCAGAGCCCGACGGCTCGATGACCGTGGTCGAGCAATGCGCGCGTGACAATGCCCACCGGGTTGGTGAAGTCGATGATCCACGCGTCATCCGCTCCGAGGCGGCGTACACGCTCGGCGATCTCGAGGACGACCGGGACGGTGCGCAGCGCCTTGGCGAATCCCCCGGCTCCCGTGGTCTCCTGCCCGATGCACCCGCATCGCAGCGGGATGGTCTCGTCGGTGAGGCGCGCGGCCTGACCGCCGACGCGGATCTGCAGCAGCACGGCGGATGCGCCGTCGACGGCGGCATCGAGGTCGCTGGTGAGCGTGAGCGCGCCCGTATAGCCATGCGCACGGGCGATGCGCTGGGCGGCGCCCCCGACTACCGCAAGTCGTTCCTCGTCGGGGTCCTGCAGCACCAGTTCATCCACACCGAGGCCTTTCGCGATGCCACCGAACCCCTGGACCAACTCGGGGCTGTAGGTGCTGCCCCCGCCGACGACAGCTACTTTCATGCGCTCTTGTCGGCAGGGGTATCCTCGCCGCGGCGCTGTTCGCGCACCTTCATGAGGTCGATGGCGGTTCGCGCGATCGGCGTGTCGGAACCGAAGATGCGGTCGAACGCGAGGCGCAGACCGGTGGTGCTGCAGCCTGCGATGACCGCGTCGACACCCAGCGTCGACACCTCGAGTCGCGGCGAAAAGGGCGAGATCGACGCCAGCGCCTCAGCGATCGGCCGGAGCAGGAGATCGCCGCCTCCGGTACCGATCCCACCGCCGAGAACGACCAGTTCCGGATCCAGCACTGCGGCGACCGCGGCGATCGCGTGAGCGAGGCGGCGCGCCTCGATGCGCACCACGCGATCCGCGATCGGATCACCGTGGCGCGCAGCGTCGAATATCGCCGCCACCGAGCTCGCCCCGCGCAGGCCGTGCTCGCGTGCTAGGGCCACGATCGCGGCGGAGCCAACCAGGCTCTCGTACGCGCCCGTGCCCCAGGTCGCGCGATGACCCGGACCAACCTCTGCGTCGAGGTCGAGGCGGAGAAACCCGATCTCCCCGGCGAGACCCGCTGCCCCGCGACGCAGCGCGCCGTCGACGAAAACCCCCGTGGCGACACCTGTGCCGACCGAGAGCAGGACGAAGTCCTCACTGTCCTGGGCGACGCCGTGGACGTGCTCGCCGACCGCCGCCATGTTGACGTCGTTCTCGAAGACGACAGGTGCGACGAGCGCCTCTCGTATCGCCGGTATCACCTTGGGGCTCTCCCACCCCGCGAGCTGCGGTGCGAGCGACAGGTGATCGGCGCCCGCACGGAGCACGCCTGGGGTTCCGACCACGACCTGGCTCATGTCCTCGAGCGCAATCCCGGCTTCGCCGGCAAGGGTCTCCGCCGCCTGGCGCAGCTGCGAGATGACCGCCTTGGCGGTGCTCCGCGGTGTCCGCGTCGCGCAGCGGCCGACCACCGCGCCGGTGAGATCGACGAGTGCGGCGCGCACCCACTCGCGACCCACGTCGAGGCTCAGCACCCACCCTGCGCGCGGGTTCACGTCGTAGAGCTGCGCGCTCGGGCCCGGCAGTCCGCTGGTCCGCCCGACCCGTCGGAGCAGGCCGAGGTTCACGAGTTGCCCCAGAACCTCAGAGACCGTGGGCTTGGACAGGCCGGTACTCCGGACGACATGGGGTGCGGCCACGGGTCCGCCGGTGTGCACCAGCTCGAACGTGGTCCGCAGGTTGATCGCGCGAAGCAGGCTGGGCTTCGCAGCTTCCGGTGCCGGCATCGAGGGTCTCTCCCGACGAACGTTAGTAAGGGTGGTTATCTACGGCATCCTGCGGGATCGGCGTCACGGAACGCTCGGGTCGTTGTCGATCTGCCACGCGAACGCCATCGGCGTGGTCGCGCTGAGGTCGAGGGCGGGCTCGTCGGTCGACCACGACTGGACGTTGTCCTGGAAGACGGCCGTGGCGCTGTTGAACTGGGCAAACGTATCGACGCCGTTGGCCGGGCAGGCGCGCATCCCGGAGACCACGCCGGTCGCCGCGAAGGAGTTCGGCCCCTCGACAGCGGCACCGGCGAGGACCGGAGGCGCGCCGTCGAGCGATCCAGCCAGGTTGGCGACCTGATGCTGCATGCACTCGGGGAAGGTGCTGCCGTCGCCGACGATCAGGGAGGTGCCCCAGGCGTTGGCGCCGAGGATGTTCGCGAGCCAGCGCGAGCCGTCGCGCGCGTATGCATCGGTACCCGTGAGCTCGTCGTATTCGGCCGCCATGACCACCAGGCCGGCGCCGTGACTCGTCGTGTCGAAGGTGTCCCACGGGAAGCCGAACCCGAAGGGATCGGTGGCGCCCTGGGTCACCGCCCTGTCGAGCTGCTTGGCGAGGTCGCCGAGCAGCTGCGCCTCGGTCACCGCGATATCAGGTGGATTGCCGGCGTGTTCGATGGCGTGATAGAGCTCGAAGTGCGCGAGGCCGGTGACATCGTAGAGATTGAGCGAATCGGCAGCGTCGTTGGGACCGGTGATATAGGCATGCGCCCAATGCGCCGCCTGCCGCAGGTAGTACATCGCCTGGCGCTGGGGAACGCCCGCCGGCACCGGACCGGCTGACAGCGCGTCATAGAGCTCGGTCGCACCCCATTCGAGGTCGTCACGCCATTCCTTCTCGGGGTAGAAGCTGTAGGGAATCACCGTCTGCAGGCGTCCGGGGCGGGTATCGGCAAGGGCGAAGATGGTTTCCGCGTTCTTGAGACACGTCGCCGCCCGGGCGGGCTCGGACACCCGGTGGATTTGATAGCAGAGGGCGAAGTCCGCCGCGAGACGCCCAGCGAGGTTGGGGCTGATCAGCGATCCCGGCGGTCCGGCGCGGAAGACAGGCCGGTTGCGGATGTATCGATCCTCGGGGTTGGTTCCCGCGTACGTGTCATCAACCTGCGGAAGCCGCCAGATGTCATGGTCACCGACGATCTTGCTGTTGGCCTCGCCGATGCCGACCTGCAGGTACAGGGTCTTGGTGCTGGAGTTCCACATGTGTTCGAGCCAATTGAGGCCGAACGCCGCCTCGGCGCTGTAGTTGGCGGTGGCGGAACCCGACCCGAGCTGGCCCGGGAAATCGCGGACATCGGTCTCCATCATGCCGACGACATAGCTGATCGTCTCGGTGAACTTCAGGTAGTCACCGGCGTCCCACCAGCCTCCGGCGGCGTCGATCCGCACACCGAGCGCGGTGAGATCACCCTTGAAGTTGCCGTTGCTGTTGACGGCCGGGATGAGATAGGTCATCGCATGCTCGTCGTTGAGGTGCCCGGGCGCGGTTCGGAGTGCGGAGGGAATGAACGCGGGTCCGTCGCGCTCGTACTGATAGAACGAGAGTGAGTTGGCCATCGCGCTCGCATAAAGCCTCGCCGGGGTATCGATGCGGAACGCCGGTGACCGTACCTGCATCGATCCGGCGCTCACCACGACGTGATACGAGCCGGCGCGATGGACGCGGTCGAAGTCGATCGCGTACACGTGCGGAAACGTGGTGCTCCACGCTCCCTGGTCGGCGCCGACGACCGAGGAGTACGCGATGTCGCCACGCGCGTCGACCACGCGAAACACTGCGCCGGGTCGGGTCGTGGATGTCATGAGGTAGGCGCGCTTGGGGGCGCCTGCCGCGTATCCGACCTGGTCGACGCGAACCTGGGCGTGAACCGCCGGCGCTGCGTCGGCGGCGCTCACCGGGATCAGCGCCGGCACGGTCACGAGCACGCCCGCGGCCACCAGGAGCCGGTGACCCAAGGCGAACCCCCGGCGTGGCGGACGCTCGGGTCGCACAGTCATGGTTAGGAATTCTTCCTATCAGCCCGTGCGATGTCAAGCGACGGCGCCAGAGGGAACTCAGCATCGGCTCGCAGGGTCCGGATCTCGGTGCCCGCACAACGGTTGACCAGGAGGCTGATGTTAAGGTAGCTTTCCTATAAATTACCGGCCGCGGACCACTTCTCACCCAGAATGCGGTGACAGCGAGACTTCGGAGGAACCCGGATGGTATGGACGTGGCGACCGGACAGGAACTCAGACGGTCGGTCGATGCGACACCTCAGGCCGATGACCGTGGTGGTCGTGGCAGGGGTTCTCGCTGCAGCGTGCGGCTCGGCGACGACGGGGGGCGGCGGCGGAACGGGCAACAACGGCAAGGTGGGCGGCAAGCTCCTCATCGACAACGAGAGCGGGAGCACCTGGACCTGCCAGTTCAATCCGTTCAACCCGTCGGTCAACATCACATCGATTGGATTCGTCTACGAGCCACTCGAGTTCATCAACATCCTCCAGACGAATCCCGACGGCACGCCGAGGGTGACTCCGTGGCTGGCCACGGGATCGAGTTGGAGCCCCGACTTCACGACGCTGACCATGACCATCAGAAGTGGCGTGAAGTGGAGCGACGGCAGTCCCTTCAGCGCCAACGACGTGCTCTACACCTTCAACGCACTCAAGGCCGATCCTGCGCTCGATCTCAATGCACTCTGGGCCGCGAACAGCGGACCGCTGACGAGCGTCGCGCTCCAGGGCAGCAACCAGGTCGTGTTCACCTTCAACGCCCCGGCACAGTCGTACTTCTATTACGTCGCCGATCAGACGCCGATCATTCCCCAGCACGTCTTTGGCAGCCTCGACCAGACGAAGCTCGACAGCGCGGCTGATATCAGCCCGGTGGGCACCGGTCCGTACCTAATGTCGAACTGCTCCCAGGACAACATCAAGTATCTCCGCAACACCACCTACTGGCAGAGCAAGCCCGGGCATCCGGTTCCCCAGGTGGCAGAGGTCGATTACCCCGCATTCCTGAGCAACACGTCGGCCAACCTCTACCTCGCCCAGGGGCAGGCGCAGTGGGGAGCGCAGTACATCCCCAACATCCAGTCGTACTACATCAACAAGAACCCATCGACGCGCCACTACTGGTTCCCGCCGACGCTCAACGTGTCGCTCTTCCCCAATCTCACCAACCCGCTGCTCGGCAACCTGGCAGTCCGCCAGGCAATCGCCATGGCCATCGATCACACACAGGTCTCGCAGCGCGGCGAGAGCGGGTACGAGCCCCCGGCCAACCAGACCGGCATCGTCCTGCCGACCTACAAGACGTGGTACCAGAAGTCGCTCGACACGCTCACCTATAGCCCCACCAAGGCAGAGCAGGTCCTCCAGGGCGCCGGCTTCACAAAGGGGTCGAACGGCATCTACGCCAACGCGCAAGGCCAGCCACTTTCCTTCACCATCAAGACGATCAGTGGCTACACGGACTGGGACGCCTCATTGCAGGTGATCACCCAGGAACTCAAGGCGGTGGGCATTCAGGTGACGGTCCAGGACGAGAACAGCACTCCGTACACCAATGACACCCAGGGCGGGAACTTCCAGCTCGCCTACGGAGAGATGCCGGTTGCCGGGCCGGGACCCTATTACGAGCTCCGCCCGCTGCTCTTCAGCGGCAGCATCGGCTCGACCAACTACGAGCGATACAAGTCGCCCGCGACCGATGCTCTGTTCAACCAGTACTCGGGTGCGACCCCGGCACAGCAGCTGCAGATCATCCATCAGATCTCGGCGGTCATGGCCCAGGACCTCCCGGTGATTCCGATCGTCGAGGGTGTCGACTGGTATCAGTACGACACCACCAGCTTTGGTGGCTGGCCGACGCCGTCCGATCCCTATGCGCAGCCTCCTGTGTGGGCGACGCCCGACAACGGAATGGTCCTCACCCGCCTCTACCCGGTGAGCTAGGCGTAGTCCCGATGCGCAGGGTCAGGGCGCGGCCGACGCGGCAGTGAGATACGTCACTCGCCGCGTCGGCCTATTCGTCATCACACTCTGGGCGGCACTCACGGTCAACTTCATCATTCCGCGCGTGATGCCGGGCAACGAGGCATCCGCCGTCCTGGCGACGTTCCGTGGCGTCAATCCGGCGGCGCTGCACGCGCTCCAGATCGAGTTCGGCGTCAACGTCCACCAGAACCTGATCATCACCTACCTGCAGTACATCGCCAACTGCTTCACCGGCCAGTTCGGGGTGACCGCGCAGCGGGTTCCGGTGCTGACCGAGATCGTCGGCAAGCTCCCCTGGACGCTCGCACTCGTGGGGGTGACGACGATCATCGCGTTCGCGATCGGAACCCTGGTCGGCGTGGTGAGCGCGTGGCGGCGCGGCGGCCGGCTCGACGGGATCCTCCCGCCGATGCTCTTCATCGTCGCCACCTTCCCTGTCTTCTTTGTCGGTCTGCTGCTGCTCTTCGTCTTCGCGGTCACCCTCAACTGGCTGCCGCTCAGCTCCAACTACAGTATCGGCGCGACACCGTCGCTGTCGCCCGCATTCATCGGGGACGTGCTGACCCATGCCCTGCTGCCGGGCCTCAGCCTGGTCATCGTGACCGCCGGTCTCTGGATCTACTCGATGCGCAACAACATGATCACGACGCTTGCCGAGGACTACGTGAAGATGGGTCGTGCGAAGGGGCTTCCGAGTTGGCGCATCATGACCGACTACGCAGCACGCAACGCGATCCTTCCCAACCTGACCGGATTCGCCATGCAGTTGGGCTACGTGCTGGGCGGCTCGATCCTCGTCGAGTACACGTTCTCGTACCCAGGCCTGGGCTATCTCTTCTACACCAGCACCACCGACCACGATCTGCCCCTGATGCAGGCGCTGTTCCTCGTCTACACCCTGGCGGTGCTGGTGTGCGTCCTGCTCGCGGACTTCCTCACTGCGGGGCTCGACCCGCGCACGCGCGATGCGTAAGGGGACCGCTGCGTGAGCATAGCCGCGATCAGCACTGAGACGGGACCGCTCGAACCGGCCGTCTCGGCGCCACAGCAGGGCTCGCGGGCGCGATTCATGCAGGCGATCCTGCGCAACCGCAAGGCCACGGCCGGCGGCCTGATCCTGCTGCTCATCGTGTTCGTGGCGGCGTTCCCCGGACTCGTCGGGCGTGATGATCCCCAGGCTGCCATCTACGGACAGGACCTGGGGCCGTCGTGGCAGCACCTCCTCGGAACCACGCAGCTCGGTCAGGACGTGTTCTCACAGCTCATCTGGGGCACGCGGCTCACGCTCATCGTCACCGTCGTGGTGAGCGCGATCGCCACGGTCATTTCGATGGTCATCGGCGTCACGGCGGCCTATGTGGGTGGTCTGACCGATCGCTCGCTCTCGCTGCTGACCGACATCTTTCTCATCCTCCCCACNNCGGCAGCTGCGGTCTCAGGGACTCTCACTGCGCGCCCGTGATTTCCTTGCCGCCGCCCGGGTGCGGGGTGAGCGGACGTCGTACATCATCCTTGTCGAGATCATCCCGACGATGACCTCGCTGATCGTCGCGTCGTTCCTCGGGCTGTCGGTGTTCGTCGTCGGATTTGCGGCCGGCCTCCAGTTCCTCGGGCTCGGGAACAGCACCGAGATCACCTGGGGGACGATGCTCTACTACGCGCAGCAGGGTGGCGCCCTTGAAGCGGGCAACGCCTTGTGGGCCCTGGCTCCCGGGGCGGCCGTCGCCCTGATGGGCGCCGGGTTCGCGCTCGTCAACTACGCATTCGATGAGATCGGCAACCCGGCGCTACGGCCTGTGAGAAAGCGACGTGCCAGAACCACTGCTTGAGGTCGACAACCTCTCCGTGTCGTACCTGACCGATGCGGCCGACATCGGGGCCGTGGACCGGGTCAGCCTGACGGTCCACGCCGGCGAATTCCTGGGAATCGTCGGTGAGTCCGGATGCGGGAAGTCAACCCTGGTGTTCGCGATCGCGCAGCTTCTGACGCCGCCGGCGGAGATCACCTCGGGGCGGGTCGTGTTCAAGGGCCAGGACCTGGTGCAGCTCACCGACGGCGAGCTCCGCCACGTTCGCTGGCGCGACTACTCGGTGGTGATGCAGAGCGCCATGAACGCGCTCAATCCGATGAAGAGCATCGCCGCGCAGTTCAAGGACACCATGCGTGCTCACGGGCGGATATCTGCCGACGCGATCCGCACTCGTTCAACCGAGGTGCTTCATCTGGTGGGCATCGACGCGGCGCACCTCGACAGCTATCCGCATCAGTTGAGCGGTGGCATGCGCCAGCGAGCCATGATCGCCATGGCGCTGCTCTTCACCCCGCAACTGGTGATCATGGATGAGCCGACCTCCGCGCTCGACGTGGTCGCGCAGCGCTCGCTGATGACGCAGATCAAAGAGCTCCAGCAGCAGTTCGGTTTCGCCGTCATCTTCGTCACCCATGACATGTCGGTGGTCGCGCACTACTCGGACCGGGTGATGGTGATGTACGCCGGCCAGGTGGCCGAGATCGGCGCCACCAGCTCGATATTCGAGCGGCCGCTGCATCCCTACAGCAAGGGGCTGCTCGATGCCTTTCCGTCGGTTCACGGGCCTCGACGCGCCCTGACCGGCATTCCCGGGAGCCCTCCCGACCTCGGCCGCCCGCCATCGGGATGCCGCTTCCACCCTCGTTGCAGCGAGGCCATGGCGCAGTGCACCACGTCCGAGCCTGACCTCTACATCGTCGGCGAGACAGAGGTGCGCTGCCTGCTCTATGCGGAACGGCTCCGGGACGCCGTCTGAGCGATGAGCCTTCCAGCAAGCGCGGTTCCCGATGGCGAGGGTGCACTCCTCCACACCGCCGGCCTCACCAGGCACTTCCGGCTCGGAGGGTTGCTCTCCCGGCGGATGCTGCACGCCGTCGACGACCTGGACCTGACCATCCACGAGCGTGAGATCGTGGCACTGGTCGGCGAAAGTGGCAGCGGCAAGACAACTGTCGCGCGCCTCCTGGCGATGATCTATCCACCCACGCGCGGCGCGATCTTCTACCGTGGACGTTCGGTCCACAAGCTGCGCTCTCGCAAGGACGTGCTCTGGTACCGCGGCGAGGTGCCGATGGTCTTCCAGGATCCCTACAGCGCCATGAACCCGGTGTTCCGCGTCTCACATGGGGTGATGCGCAACCTCAAGCTGCACCGGCCGGAGCTTGACCGCGCGCAGCGCCGCGAGGAAGCCGAGCGAGTTTTTGACATCGTCGGTCTCAACCCGGCCGGCGACATGTTGCGCAAGTTCCCCTACGAGATGAGCGGTGGGCAGCGCCAGCGCGTGGGCTTCGCTCAGGCACTCGCGGTGCAGCCCAAGCTGATCCTGGCCGACGAACCGGTCTCGATGCTCGACGTGTCCATTCGTGCCGGGATCCTCAATATGATGGCCAGCCTGCGCGCGGAGGAAGGAGCGTCCATCCTCTACATCACCCACGACATCGCGAGCGCACGCTACGTCGCCGATCGGATCATCGTCATGTACGCCGGGCACGCGGTCGAGCAGGGACCGACCGACGTCGTGCTCTCGCGACCCAAGCACCCGTACACGCAGCTCCTGCTCTCGGCGGTACCCGACCCTCGCGAAAAGGCCGTGCCGGTTTCGGCCGACAGCGGTGAGCCACCGCGAGTCATCGACCCGGGCGAGGGGTGCCGCTTCCGGCAGCGATGCCCGTACGCGATCGACAAATGCGCGCAGATGACGCCAGCTCTCAGACCGATGGGCCCTGCCCACGACGCCGCCTGTCATGTTGCCGCTGTCGAGCCCGCGGGTGCAGACGGCAAGCCGGCCGCGACGGCCGTCGCGGGATCACCCGCCGCACCCTGAGATCAGAGCCTCGTGCGATGAGGACTTCGTGGTGGTCGGATAATCACATCGTGATGCGGATCGTGCTCCTCATCGTCATCGCGGGGTCTGCCCTGATGCCGGGCTGCTCGACCGCATCATCACCACCAACCAAAGCGGCCACCTCGCTGGCGGCGTTGGAGGCCAGGAGGGTTCANNGGCTCCACGACGGTGTACCAGGGCAGCCCTCCGAGCTGGCTCGTCGATGCCGCGGGCGGTCCGGCTGCACCGAGCACGATCCCGTACGTCAGTTCACCGTCAGGGTTGATCGGTGGATTCATCTTCGGCTACCCACTCCGCGCCGGAACACCAGCCAACCGGGCGAGCAAGATCCTGTGGGCCGTTGCGACCACGCGCAATGGTGCGTCGCTCGAAATTCAGGGCCATCCTCAGCACGCGAGTACTCCCGTGGTCACGTACCGCTTTCCCGACAATGCCAGCCCCGGAGAGATCTACCCGAGCATCGTCGAGGTGCCTTCGCCCGGGTGTTGGGCATTCACCATGAGCTGGGGCACGAGCCAAGCCGAGGTCCAGCTCAGCTTCGCGGCCTGAAACGGCGCGCCGCCGAGGGAGTTGCCGTGCGGACTAGGCTGCTTGGTCCTCGACGATTGCCTGCAGCCGCTCCCTGATCCACGAGTTGGGCTCGGGGTGTCCGGCCTCGCGCCACTCGACCAGCAATCGGGTGGGTGGCAGGCCTGACGGCGCCGCTCCGTAGTGGCGACTGACCAACTCGAGGTTCTCTTCGGAAGCGGAAACAGCGAACCAGGCACGCATCACGGGAGCGGCCATGGTCTCGGGCGACTGGACGACGTTCACACAGGCATCGTCAGCGACCACTGGCACTGCCGGACGATCCCGGAGGGAATCGCAACAGGGCCGTGATCTCGTCGTGACCGTTGCCACGAACTGAGTGGTGGAGGCGCCGGGGATCGAACCCGGGTCCGAAGCCGCGTTCCATGCGACATCTACGAGTGTAGTCCCGGTTTTGATCTCACCTCAGCCGCGCCCTGGGACCAGGCTCGGCTGCGGCCAGCCTCGGTGAATGTCCCGCCCGGCGCCGAGGCGCCACCGGGCGGCAAGACTGCTTGCATTAACGTCGGGTCCGTCTCCCACAGCCGAGGAGACGGTCGACGTCAGGCCGAAGCCTGAGCTTTTTTCGTCTCTGCTACTTACGCAGCGAGGGCGAGGGGTGCGTTATTCGCACGTATATTTTTCCCGGTTTTACGAGCCCGGGGCTCG
>PNBE01000054.1 GCA_003135895.1 Candidatus Dormiibacterota bacterium | reverse complement strand
GGACAGCAGCCACGGGAGCGCTTCCGCCATCGGGCGAACGAGCGTCTCGACATGAGCGCGATCAAGGTGGCCGGCAGCATGGAGCGCGAGCGCCGCTCCGAGCGCGGCGGCCTCGGCACGGTGACCCTTCTCGCCGTGTTCGACCTTCCAGGACACCAGGGATGTCCGGCCTTCGGTGAGATCGAGAATCCGTCGCTGGATCGCCTCCCATTCGGTGGTGAGGTGAGCAGCCTCGATGGCTTGCAGCGCCGCCATCTCAGCGGCGCGGTACGTGTCGAGCTGCGGCTGCCCGTACAGCTCCCAACCATGCGCGACGCGCTCGATCGCCGCGGGCGAGAAGGTGCGCAGGTCGTCGAGGAGCCGCCCGATGCCGCGATCGTCTGGTGCGTAGCCGTAACCGTCGCTGTCCATGCGTCGACTCTGACACGAAGGGCATGGACCACTCCAGGGCTGCTCAGGGGACCGGCGGACGGACCGCCCCGGCAGCCGGCGTCTAGAACAGAATGGTCAGCCAGTCGCGCAGAAGTCTCGGGCCGCGAGGATCGCGATATTCGGGGAGCAGCGCCTGGAGGCGAGCCCGACCCTCGGAAAACAGCACCACAACCCCGCCGCGCTGCAGGCACCTGTCGGAACGCCGAGGACCGCGTGCCCCGCGTGGTTGAAGTAATAGAGGACGACCCCACCCGATATCGCACCTGCATACGCGGCGCTCGCCGCGTTATTGCTGGCCTGGACAAAAACGTATGCGGCAACCACCATCGCCGGGCTCCCGGCGAATGCGAGCAACCCGAGGCCAATGACGTTGAAGACGGTACCGATCACCATCCACGGGCGTCGGCGGCCCCAGCGCGAGGATGTTCTGACTCTGAGATAGCCGGCAAAGATGGGAACCAGCATGGCGGTCGTCGCCATATCCCTCCAAGCGATCGATGCCATCTGCCGGCATTCGACCTCGGCATCGTACCCCTGTGGCAATGTATTGAGCTGATGGCGACAGCACGCGGACCGCTCAACGACACCGTGGCGCTGGTCACGGGCGCGTCGAGCGGTATCGGTGCCGCGGCTGCCGTATCGCTTGCGGGCCTGGGGGCCAGGGTCGCCCTGGTCGCGCGACGTACGGATCGCCTGGAGGATCTCGCCACCCGGCTGCGCGCAGACGGTGCGACAGCGATCGTCATCACCGCCGACGTCACCAAGCACGCNNGTCGTCGATGCGCCCGTCGATGAGTGGGAGCGCATGGTGCAGCTCAACGTCCTCGGACTGCTCTACTGCACGCACGCGGCGCTGCCCCATCTCCTGCGCGCCGCCGAGGACAGTCCGCGCCAGGTCGCCGACCTGGTGAACATCAGCTCGGTCGCCGGGCGCGAGACGCGCAACGGGAGTGGGGTGTACGAGGCCACCAAGCACGCCGTGGGCGCATTCAGCGAGGCGTTGCGCAAGGAGATCACGACCCGCCACGTTCGAGTGTCGCTCGTCGAGCCGGGCGCCGTGGACACTGAACTCGCCTCGCACAACCGGCCCGAGATGAAGGCCGCGATCGAGAAGCGGTTTCTTGGGCGCGAGCGTCTCCGCGCCGAGGACATCGCCGATGCGATCGCGTACATCGTGACCCGGCCCCGCCATGTCGCGATCAACGAGCTCCTGGTTCGGCCCACCGAGCAGGAGTAACCTCACCAGAGCGGGCTCTCGGAGACCGCTCCGGTCCCCGATCGAGGCGCGCCGGCGGCCCTCCGGACGGCCGTTTTGATCGTCGTGAATGGGCGAGGCGCACCAAAAATCCCCCGTTAGGGTGATTTTTCGTTCGAGGAGTTGACAAACCCTCCTCGATTGGCCAACCATCCGGTGCCTGCCTCACAAAGGTTTGGTGGGGACGCTGTCGCTACCGGAGCGCGTGGCGTCGCAGTCGGTAGGTTCCGGTTGGAGGGCACAGGTCTGATGCGTTTGCAAGATATGGTCAGGGGCCGGAGGTCCCGTGATCTGTCGAAAGTCAGCCGGCTGACCGTCGTGGGTGCAGCTGCCCTCGTGGCCGCGGCCTGCGGAAGCTCCTCGACGAGCCCGTCGAGTTCGGGAACCGCCACGAACCCCGGTGTGCCTGCGGGTATCACCGTCAGCGCCTTTACCACCGACATCGGGGCGACCATGAGTCTGCTCAAGCCGCTGACCGCCTACGCGACCAAGGGCGCGAACAGCCTGTTCATCGGCGTGATCCTCCCCGACACCACGTCGTCAACGCGCTACGTCAACTTCGATCAGCCGTACCTGACCGCCGCCTTTGCGGACGCCGGGTTCAACCAGAACCAGTTCCGCATCGACAACGCTCAGGGCAGCGACGCGACCGAGCTCGCCCTGGCCACCGCCGACATCAACCTCGGTGCGAAGGTCCTGATCTTTGACCCCCTCGACGGACCGACGGGTTCGGCCATCGTGCAGATGGCCAATACCAAGGGCGTCACAGTGATCAGCTACGACCGGGCCACCTTCCAGGGCTCGAAGACGTACTACGTCAGCTTC
>PNBE01000121.1:4182-12061 GCA_003135895.1 Candidatus Dormiibacterota bacterium | reverse complement strand
TCACGACGAGCGAAACAATCTTCGACACCGTTGCCTCCTCGGACAGCGATGTGGAGTTGGGCCGGATGTACTGCCGCCAGATGTTGCGCGTAAAGAGGTTGGCCGCGGCAATCGACATCACCGCTGCCGGCACCAGAGCTCCGATCGCGATCGCGGCAAAGGCAAAACCCGCGAGTGGTCCGGCGAAGAACTGCTGCAGCAACGCGGGCACGATGCCGTTGGCGCCACCTGCGCTGGCTCCAGGTACATGGGTGTGCGCGGCCACAGCCATGTAACCGAGCAACGCGATCAGGCCGAGCATGAACGAATACGCGGGCAGGAAGGCAGCGTTGCGCCTGATCGACGTCTGTGAGCGAGCGCTGAACGTTCCCGTGATGGCGTGGGGGTACAGAAACAACGCGAGGGCCGATCCGAAGGCGAGCGACGAATACGCGAGATAGAGCGTGCTCGGGAGGTTGTCGGTGGCCTTCGAGGTCTTGGCGTGGACGGCCGCCTCGGTGTGCTGGAAGATCGCGCCGAATCCGCCGAGCTTGATGGGGATGTAGATGACTGCGACGATCACTGTGATAAAGATCATCGTGTCCTTGACCATCGCGATCAGTGCGGGGGCGCGTAATCCGCTGACGAAGGTGAAGACTGCGAGGACCACGAAGGCCACGATCAGCGAGATCTCGATGTTGACTCCCATCTGGGCGATCACCACCTGGATGCCGAAGATCTGCAGGGCGATGTAGGGCATGGTGGCGACGATGCCGGTGAGCGCGATGAGCAGCGCAAGGAAGGGCGACTTGAAGCGGTCGCGCACGTAGTCCGCCGCGGTGATGTGGCCCAGATTGCGGCCGGCCTGCCATAGCTTGGGCATGACCACGTAGACGATTGGGAAGACGATGATCGTGTATGGCAACGCGAAGAGGCCGATTGCGCCCTTCGAGAATATGAGCGCAGGGACCGCGACGAACGTGTAGGCGGTGTAGAGGTCGCCGCCGAGCAGGAACCAGGTGACGACGCTGCCGAATCGGCGTCCGCCGAGTCCCCACTCGGCGAGAGTACTCAAGTCGCCGCGACGCCACCGGGCGGCCAAGAAGCCGATGACGGTGACGAGCAAAAACAGGACGATAAAGACAGCGAGTTCATCGCCGTGGATCACGGCGCACCCTCACGTACCTGGTCAATGGCGTACACAACCCCGGTGATGCAGACGCCGATGATGACCCAGAGGAACTGATACCAGATAAAGAACGGGATCCCCGCCAGACGGGGCGTCACGGTGGCGTAGAACGGCGGATAGAGCAGCGCCACAAAGGGTATGAGCAGGAGCAGCAACCCCCAGCGGCGCCGGGGGGGACGGCGCAGAGCAGCAGCTGGCTCGGGCGGTGTCGCGCCCGTCGCGGCGGTCGAATCGGGCTGCTGGACCATGACTTGGACTGGAAGTCTGCCACTGCCCGAGCCTTTTTGCCACTCCCGCTGCGGGCGTGGCGGCGCGAGAAGGCCAAAGGCGCGGAAACCGCGTCGTTGAAGAGCTTCGCGATGCCCGGCGCGCTGGGGTGCCGGCGCCGATCCGAGATCGATGGGCCGAGTGGCTCCTGCATCGCCGTCACGGTGGCGATGCGAGCACGTTCGGGCGGTGCTCGCGGCGCTAGCGGCTGTTCGCCACCGAGTTCTCGACCACGCCGAACTGGAACCGGGTCAAACGCTTCTCGATGTCGGGACCGGTGAGTACGGGCACCAACCCACAGCCGACGCTGATCTCACTCGGCGGCTCTCGAGGGGTCGTATTACGATGGACGAGGTTCTCCGGGTCGGTAACGCGACTCTGCGCTGCGGAGATCGGTGGGGTTCGTAAGTCCTACAGGTGGCGCCAACTGTCGTTGCCGCCCGGGTGTCATCCGGATACTTCGCTCGCGGCGTCTGAGCGGCGCCGGCCGGGGACTCGCGATAGCGGGGAGAGTCACTGGGCTCCTCGCGTTTGCACTTGCCTTGGTGTTGAGCCTTTTCCATTACTCTGAGCTCATCCTCTAAGGCTCTCGTCACCACGTCGGTGAAGCGCTCTCGGTCACCCAGGGGGTGCCACACTCACTCCAGAAGGGGGCGCGCCACAGAGAACTCCGGTAGGCCGAGGTTCACGGGCGTCACCGCGCCGCCACGTGCGGAATCCATCGCGCACCCAGCGTGCAATTAACACTGGGATGATCCCGAGGTGTGCACGACCGCCAACACCGTCAGCCCGAATCACGCCCGTGCCGTGATGCCGTGCGCGAGGCTGCGATGATGCGCGCCGGAGAATCTCTCGCCCGGGCCTGACCTGAATTAGCACTGGCCGGGGTGCCTCCGAACGTGATCTGTCGGCCCGCCCGCGAGCGATTCCCCGTTGTCGTCAGCGAGGCGGAACGTGACTTGATAGCGCCTCTATGTCAAGCGCTGCGCCACAAGCCGGTCGTGATCCGCTCGGAGCGCGCGGTATACGACCTTGGCGAGCTGCTCGCTAGCTGTGGGGGCCATCGGTTACCTCATCGTTCGCCGGTCCCGGAGACGTTGGCCTAACTGGGTACCCTTCGCTTAACGATGAGCGAGATCTGCCTCGGTCCAATCGACCCCTCAATCAACATTCCGGTCGAGACGTGCGGAGACGCAGCGACCAAGATGCTCTTCTTCCCGCACGAGAGCGGGGTGGCCTTCATGTTTGTCTGTGACCGACACCTGGAAAGCCTCGCCCGATGGGCCGGGGTACGGTTCGGCGGGTGCTTTGCGGGCGGACCCATAGCGAGGGGCGCACGCGCAATGACGGATGCGGCTGCGAAGTTCGGTCGCGTCGACATCCCGCACGGCGAAGAGTTCGACACGTTGGTCACCGTTCCCAGTGCGTCGCGAGGCTTCGGTCGACGCTTCGGCCGAAACTACACACCGCTGTAGTAGCTCTTTGCGGATCCGGGACCGTGTCACCCAGAGGTCGGGATCTCGGCGCGAGTTCGAGAGGCGAATAACCACCTAACTCGACCGTGAGCGGACTGCGGGTGATGCCTCGGCATGAAGCGGAACGGCGTACTGCGATGGAGACCACAACGCCGCTGCCGGGGGCGCCTTCAGCCGCCGGGCTGCCCGGCCACGAGTGTGCGGGTCCAGCCCTATTGGTTAGGACGTGGGCGCGGTCGCAGTCGTCCGAAATCAGCGTGAAGTAGAGGACCCCGGCTGTGACCCTCCACGTGAAGCGTCCAATGCCGTTATACAGGGGCGAGCAGTAATTGCCTTGGTGTTCGTCGTTGAAGAATTCCATCTCATTACTGTTGACAACCACGTCTCCCTGGTGTGGGACCACTATGCCGCCGGTGGGATGGCGGACGGCGTCGGCAGGACGGTCGCGGTCGGCCGTGGTTACGGCAGTGCGCGATTGATCGCCCCTGTGGCAACCAATGACGCCAGGCCGAACACCACGACAAGCGCTCCAGGCGACAGCAGCGTTGTGGATCGACTCATCCCAGACATCGTCGCCAAGCCACATGCCGCACCTCCCGACAGGCCAGGCAGATCGGCTCGACGAATCGACGTCCAGGTGAGGTAGCAGCCAATCCTTCTCACGCATACACTCCGCACATGCCATCCTGCCCCCGGTGCGGCGACGCGAACCCGGATCGGGCGAAGTTCTGTCTCACCTGCGGGACCGCGCTTACAGTGGTCAGCGGCCGCGAAGCACGGAAGACGGTGACCCTCCTCTTTTCCGACATGGTGGGCTCGACTGAGCTCGGCGATCGCCTCGACCCCGAGTCCATTCGCCGCGTTATGTCGCGGTATTTCGAGGTAATGGAGGGTGTGCTCGATCGCCACGGCGGGACGGTCGAGAAATTCGTTGGCGACGCGATCATGGCCGTATTCGGCATTCCTGACGTTCACGAGGACGACGCACTCCGCGCCCTCCGAGCGGCAAACGAAATGCGCGAGCGGCTGCAATCCCTCAATGAAGAGCTCGAGAGCGAATGGGGAGTGCGACTCCGGATTCGCATCGGCGTTAACACGGGTGAGGTCGTAGCAGGTGATCCGTCGCGCGGCCAAGCCTTCGTCTCCGGCGATGCTGTGAATGTCGCCGCACGACTTGAGCAAGCGGCGGCGCCGGATGAGATCTTGGTCGGCGAGCGGACGTGGAGGCTCGGCGCAGAAGCGATCGAGGGGGCGCCCGTGGCGGCTCTGACCCTGAAAGGAAAGCCCGAGCCGCTGCCGGCGTGGCGTCTCATTGGCGTGTCCTACGGAGGTGTGGGACTGCGGCGCCGCAGCAATGCTCCGTTTGTCGGGCGCAAGGAGGAGATCGAGCAGCTGGGAGGGGCATTCGAGCGCGCTACCCGCGATCACATGTGCGTTCTCGCCACGATCGTGGGGCCACCCGGGATCGGCAAGTCACGCCTCGCGGAGGAACTCACCCTATTAGCAGGACAGCGAGCCCGCGTTGTCACCGGTCGTTGTCTTCCCTACGGCGAGGGAATCACGTACTGGCCGCTGGCCGAGATCGTGAGTGATGTCGGCGGAGACGATCTCCACGCCGCAGTGGCGAAGGTGGTCGGCGAGAACGCATCAGTCGTCTACGAGCGACTGGCCGCGGCGATAGGAAGCGGCGATTCTCCAGGATCGCCGGCGGACATTTCCTGGGCATTCCGCAAGCTGTTCGAAGGCCTGGCACGGGAACGCCCGCTCATTGTGGTGATCGACGACCTCCACTGGGCTTCGTCGACATTGCTCGATCTGCTCGAGTACATCGTCGGTTTCGCATCCGGCGCATCGATCCTGTTGGTCTGCCTCGCGCGCGCTGACCTCTTCGAAGCGCGCCCTTCATGGTCGGTGCCGCGGCAAAATGCCTTCTTGGTTTCGCTGCAACCGATCTCGGAGAGCGATGCGGGCACTCTGATCGAGGCGTTGGTGCCACCGGACCTCCCCCAGGAGGCGCGTGCTCGAGTCGCCCAAGCTGCAGAGGGTAACCCGCTGTTTATTGAGCAACTGTTGGCGCTTAACGCCGACGCCACATTCGGCAACGGATCGGTCGTTGTCCCTCCGACAATCCAGGCTCTCCTAGCCGCCAGAATCGATCGCCTCGACGCAACTGATCGGGAGGTGATCGAGCGCGCCTCGATAGAGGGTCGGAGCTTCCATCGGGGCGCGGTGATCGAGCTGTTCGAGGAGGGCGCGCGAGGAGGCGTCGGCACGTCGCTGCTCTCATTGGCAAGAAAGGAGCTCATACAGTCCGACGAGTCGCTTTTCACAGGCGACGACGGGTTCCGTTTCGGCCACATCCTCATCCGGGATGCCGCCTACGAGGCGGTTCCAAAGCTGCTACGAGCCGAGCTGCACGAACGCTTCGCGGCATGGCTCGAACGCATGGTGGGTGGCAGAGAGACAGAGTACGAGGAAATCCTCGGACACCACCTCGAGCAGGCCCATCGATATCAGGTCGAGCTCGGACATGGGGCCGAGGCTCGGCGGCTGGCGGAGCTCGCGGGTCAGCGCCTCGCGTCCGCTGGGATACGCGCCTCGGGACGCGCCGACATACCCGCTGCCATCAACCTTCTCACGCGGGCAGCAGGCCTCTTGCCGCTGGACGACCTGCGCCGGCTGGATCTACTCCCCGAGCTGGGAATTGCTCTGACCGAAGCTGGTGAACTGGCGAAGGCAGAGTCGACGCTTCAGGAGGCTGAAAAGCGAGCCGAAGGCACTGGCAACGAGATCGCGGTGTGGCGCGCGAAAATCGCGCGTCTAGGACTTCGAACCTGGACTGGAGCCGTCGCGAGCGACCAGACAATCGCTAGCGCAGAGGCAGCTGTCGCCGCTTGTAGCCGCCTCGGGGATGAACTCGGTCTTGCTCGCTCATGGCATCTCCTCGGGCTGCAACGGATGTGGGGGATCGGCAATAGCACAGCAGCTGACGTCGCATTTCGGCAAGCCCTCACGCACGCGAATCGCGCGGGTGCGCGACGCGAGGAATCGGTGACGCTGCAATGGACGATCATCAACTCCTGGTTTGGTGCAACCGCTGCCTCGGAAGGAATTCGACGATGCCATGACGTTCTGCAACGATCGAATGCTCGCAGCGTTGAAGCCACGGCGAGGGCCGAACTCGGTTGCTTCTTGGCAATGACGGGCAGCTTCGATGAGGCCTGGACATCCTTCGCGCGCGGGCGAGACGTGCTGGAGGACTTGGGCCAGCAGCTCAATGTCGCAGGTATGTCGCAGGAATTCTTCGACATCGCGATGCTGGCTGGCGATCCGGCTGCAGCTGAAGAGCACCTCCGTTGGGCATGTGACACGCTCGAGCGTATGGGAGAGAAGGGATTTCTCACAACGCGACTGGGATGCCTCGCCGAGGCTATCTACGCGCAGGGGCGTTTCGCAGAGGCCGAACAGTTGAGTGAGCGCGTCGAAGCGATGGCGGCACACGATCCGAGTGACGTCGATCCGCAGTTCCGCTGGCGGGCTGTTCGCGCGAAGGTACTCGCCCGGCGGGGTGAGTACGCCGCCGCCGAGACCTTGGCACATGAATCGGTGTCGCTTATCGCTCACACAGACTGGCTGAACCAGCGGGCTAACCTGCAGATGGATCTAGCGGAGGTTCTACAACGAGCCGGACGCGGCGACGAGGCGCTGGCTGCAGTGGAGGAAGCTATACACCTGTTTGAAGCGAAGGAGAATCGCGTCGCGGCGACAAGGGCGAGGGTGAGGCTTGCTGACTTGTCTTCGTCCGGTGCCTAACGAATGCTCGCACGTGCATTCATCAGGATCGGTTGAAGCCACATTCCGATTCTTGATCATCGATAACCGTGGCTCGAGGGGAGGTACATCTCGCGGTGGCCAACAGCGGTCACGCTCCGAGTCNNCGCTCTCCTCAGCCATGAGGCATCGCTGTAGGCTTCCTCCAAACCAAAGAGGGGAACTGAGACGCGCTGTCTGCATTGCGGATCCGACAACGAGGCCGACCGTAGGTTCTGCGCCGAGTGTGGCCAGCCGCTCCCGGGGCTGTGCGCAGCGTGCGGAACGGCGAACCAACCAAGCGCGAAGTTCTGCGGCGCCTGTGGCGCTCCGCTCGGCAGCCTGCCGCGCCCTCGTGTCCTCCGCGCGCCCGGGGTCGGAGGTGGGTCCGCGTCCTACGCCGAATCCGTCACCGAGATCCGGCATGTTTCGATCCTCTTTGCCGACCTGGTCGGCTTCACCACGATCTCCGAATCTCGAGATGCGGAAGAGGTGCGTGACCTCTTGTCGCGTTATTTCGAGATCTGCAGACGACTGATTGCCCGATATGGCGGTTCAGTCGAGAAGTTCATCGGAGACGCAGTCATGGCCGTATGGGGGACGCCCGTCTCGCGCGAGGACGATGCGGAACGGTGCGTACGGGCTGCATTGGAGCTCACGCAGGCGGTTGCCGCCCTCGCCCAGGAGGCGGGGCTCGCAAGTCTCCAGGCTCGTGCGGGGGTGCTCAGCGGCGAAGCTGCCGTCAACGTCGGTGCCGAAGAACAGGGCATGGTGGCCGGTGATCTCGTCAATACGGCGTCGCGGATCCAAGCCGCGGCATCACCCGGGATGGTGTACGTGGGCGAGGCGACGAGGCGGGCGACCGAGCCGGCCATCGCCTATGAGGACGTCGGTCTGCACGACCTGAAGGGGAAGGCCGCTCCGGTGCCGCTGTGGCGAGCTGTGCGGGTGATCGGCTTGCTGGGCGGGGCCGCCCGGCACGGCGAGCTCGAGCCGGCGTTTGCCGGCCGCGACCGGGAGCTGCACCTCATCAAGGAGCTGTTTCACGCTGCGGCTGAGGAGCGCCGCCCACATCTGGTCTCGGTGATCGGCATTGGTGGAATCGGCAAGACCCGCGTCTCGTGGGAATTCGAGAAATACGTCGACGGGCTGGTCGACG
>PNBE01000121.1:0-4154 GCA_003135895.1 Candidatus Dormiibacterota bacterium | reverse complement strand
CGCGCGAAGCTGCATCAAAGCCTGGAGACGCACCTGCCAGATCCTGACGAGCGACGGTTCGTCGAGCCTCGACTCTTTCATTTGCTCGGTCTCGAGGATCGGGGATCCGGCGACCAGGAGAATCTCTTTTCGGCGTGGCGTTTGTACTTCGAGAGACTGTCCGACACCAAGCCCACGGTGCTCGTGTTCGAAGACATCCAATGGGCTGACAGTGCACTTCTTGAGTTCATCGAATATCTCCTCGATTGGTCCCGAGACCATCCGATCTTCATCCTGACGCTGGGGCGTCCCGAGCTCGCGGAGCGCCACCCAACATGGGGTGCGAGGAAACGGAACTTCACCTCGCTCTTTCTTGAGCCGCTCTCGAACGAGGCGATGACGGCGTTGCTCCGTGCACCAGTTCCTGGTCTTCCGGACGAACTCCAAGCGCGGATTCTTGAGCGCGCGGAGGGGGTGCCGTTCTACGCGGTGGAGACGGTTCGGATGCTTCTCGACCGCGGCCTGATCGTACGCCGAGGCACGTCATTCCACCCCGTTGGCGCCATCGATACTCTCGAGGTCCCGGAGACGCTGCAGGCTTTGATCGCCGCGCGGCTCGACGGCCTCGCTCCTGCTGAGCGGCAGCTATTGCAGGAAGCCGCGGTGCTCGGCAGGACCTTCACGATCTCGGGGCTGGTGGCGATGACGAGCCTCGGGGCGGCCGAGCTCGAACCTCTGCTCAATTCGCTGGTGGGCAAAGAAGTGCTCACGATGTCGAGGGATCCACTGTCCCCTGAACGAGGCCAGTACGGGTTCCTACAGGACCTCGTGAAGAAGGTTGCATACGAAACGCTGTCGAGGAAGCGCCGCCGCGTTCTGCACATCGCAGCTGCTGAGTTTCTCGAATCTGGCGCGGGACCCGACGAGGACGACGTCGTAGAGGTCATCGCTTCGCACTATCTCGATGCGTACCGTGCGGCGCCTGACGCGCCGGACGCGCCCGAGATTAGAACGAGAGCAAGAGCTCGCCTGATCGGAGCCGCCGAACGGGCATCATCTCTGGGGGCGAGCCTGGAGGCGCAAGCATCCTTCGAGCGTGCCGTGGAGCTGACCGACGAACCGCAGGAGCAGGCAGAGCTCCTCGAGCGGGCGGCGATGATGGCCGAAGCGGGCGCGCGCGGCAACCAGGCGGTCGCCCTGTTCGAGCGATCGATCGCACTGTTTGAAGCGCAGGCAGCGTCGCATGCCGCTGCGCGCGTCGTCGCGCGGCTCAGCGAAGTGATGTGGGACAAAGGCCGCATGAAGGAGTCACTCGAGAACATGGATCGCGCATTCCAGGTCCTTGTGAATGATCCGCCCGACGAGTCGTTCGCATGGCTGGCGGCACAGCTGGGACGATTCCAGTTTTTCGTCGGCAACAGAGATCTCGCGACAAAACGCATCGAGACAGCGCTGGACCTTGCCGANNTTGGGACGGCACCACGAGGCGCGCGCGCTCGTGGAGGCGGCTTTGCGCATCGCGATCGAGAACGACAAGCCTTCCGCCGCGTTGCGTGCGCACAACAACCTGATCGACATCGCCAACGCTGAGGATCGCTACGAAGCGGCCCAAGACCATGTGGAGAGCGGTCTGGCGCTCGCGAGGCGCGTGGGTAACCGGTACTGGGAGCGCATCTTCCTCGGCTACTGCTATCCCATGTTTTGCCTTGGAAGGTGGGACGAGGCTCTTGCGCGGCTAGAAGACCTGTCGGTCGACGATCGGGTCACCGCGCGTATCGCGTTCGACCAGGGATACGTCTCATTTGGCACGGCGATGCTGGCACATCGCGGAGAACTGGAACAAGCCGCCGAGCGGCTCGCGCTATTCGAAGATTTCGAGCGCTCGTCCGACGTGCAGGAGCGGACCGACCACGCCTGCGCGGTCGCCGTTCTGCGCCTCGCCCAAGGGAGGCCCGCGGAAGCTCTGCGTGCAGCCCGGGGTGCATTGCAACCGATTGCGACTCTTGGGTTGTGGCACTACGCCATCCGGGAGTCGTTGGTTCTTGGCATCGAAGCTGCTCTCAACATGAGCGACCGCGAGGCGGCAGGCGAGCTGCTTGGCATCGCAGAAAGGCTTCCCAACGTTCGCCGCATACGATTCCTGCCCGCACATGTTCTTCGGCTCCGCGCGCGCATGGCGGCGGGTGACGGCAATCCGGAACTGATTGGCGCAGGTTTCGAGCACGCGGTGCTGGCCTTCAGAGAGATCCGCCACCAGTTCTGGCTTGGCGTGACCTTGCTGGAGTACAGCGAATGGCTCGAGCGCGAGGGACAGATCAGCAGCGCGGCTCCCTTGGTGGTCGAGGCTCGCGCCATCTTTCAGCAACTCGGTGCCGTCGCGTGGGTAGCGCGGCTCGCGAAGCTGTCCGCGGCCCGACCGGCGCAACCCATCGCGGCCGAGGCTGAAACGGCCCGGTGAACCCATGGATCTCTGATCGGGATACGCCCAGAGGAAATGGCCCCCGGTTGGCCGCCCGAGGCCTGCAACGTTCAGACGAGAGGCCGACTCTGGGCACCTTCCCGTCGGCGCCGCCTATCGGGGGTTCGTGGCGGAGTCAATCACCGCTCGCATTCGGAAGTTCGTGAAATGGGACAGCGCGTCGCCAAGCCAACGGATTAGCTGATCCAGGATTGAGTAATGCCAAATTTGCTCGTCCACTGCCTTCCAGGGAATGCGGTCGTTCTGATTTCAACAACAGCCGTTGATCCGACGAAACCCAATGTTGATCACTGACGAAGCCTGAACCTGACGCTCGGCCGTAACCCACCTAGCGGGCGTACGGGCGGCTGACGTTGGAGGCGACCGCAGCTTCAATGTGCAGGGCCGCTGCGGCGACACCATTCCGGCTACGGATTGTCTTGCCGATCTCGTCGAGGCGGATTCGCAGAGGCCTGTCGCGCAGGAGCCGGTCCAGGGCCTCGCCCATCTGCGCGTCGGTAAACGTGTAGGTATCGAGGCGGACGCCGAACCCGGCTTCGTGCACACGCTGGGCGTTGTCGTGCTGATCCCAGAACAACGGCAGCACCAGCATGGGCTTGCCGAAATGGAAAGTCTCCGTAACGGTGTTGTTGCCGCCATGAGTGATCACCAGATCGACCAGAGGAATGACGCGCGTCTGAGGGACGAGTTCCGCACCCCACATGTTTGACGCTAGCTCGTATTCGCCATGCCGTGGACCCTTCGAGACGATATAGCGATGCGGGGTCCGCCCGAGCACATCGATCAGGCGCCTCATCAGGTCCACATCGGCGCTCCCCAGCGATCCGAGCGAGAGGTAGATGAGCGCTGACCCGCGGTGGCGGTCGCGCATCTCGACGGGCAACTCGAATGTGTCGTCCGTTTCCCGTACGCTCGAGTCGAGGCGGTGCCAAGTGGCATCCATCTGACGTCTGTCGATGTAGTCGATCATCTCCGGGTATACGTATAGGTTCAGGAGGTCGGACGTGTGGATGAACTCGAGATCTGGAAGGGGCGGCGCGCCCTGCTCCTGCACCCACGCATTGAACGGTTCCCAGACCGGACGATGCGTCCGTTCGTACTCGCTGCGAAACTCCATCCACGCGATGTGGTCGTCGCTCCCGAGGCCGGAGTAAGGTGGGGGTACGTCCGGCCCCCGGATCTCGAGTGGGTTGCACGAGACGATCCGCACGAAGGGCACCCCTGATGTCATCAGGGCTGGAAAGCACACCACGTTGTCTTGGACCACCAGGTCCGGCTTGACATCGGCAATGATCTCGCGAAGCTGAGGCTCGCAGAACCTCGCCCCGTCGATGAGCGCCTGCCACGTCGGCGCCATGAAGGTCTCGAGCTGTTCGACCGTCGGCCGTCGGAACTCTTGGGCAGTGTCGCGAATGAACTCCTTCCAGAACTGGCCGGCGTCCTGGGTTTCGGGATCTCCGGCTGACGGGGCGAGGTCAACGAGCACTTCGTCGAAACCAAGCGCGGCGAGCTTGCCTCTCCATGAGACCTCGGCTACGAAGACCACATGGTGCCCGCGCTGGCGCAGGACTCGGCCGATGCCAATGCAGTTGTTGGTCGGGCCATATGCTGACTCTGGCATCAAGAGAACTGTCATAGGCGACACGCTCATGGACCTCCTGACCTCCGCCGGGTGCCGGACGGTGGGCTGATACGG
>PNBE01000200.1 GCA_003135895.1 Candidatus Dormiibacterota bacterium | reverse complement strand
GCGCATTTCACGAGCATCACGCGCTTCAGTGTGGCTTCTGCACCCCGGGGTTCATAATGTTGGCGGTCGGCCTACTTGAGCGCGAGCCGGACGCCACCGAGGATCGAATCCGCGAGGTTCTCTCTTCAAACCTGTGTCGCTGCACCGGTTACGCGAGGATTGTCCGTGCGGTCCTTGCCGCGCGCGGAGCAGCAGCAGAGTGACCGCGATCGGAGAGTCGATCAAGAGAGTCGAGGATGAGCGATTCCTGACCGGTCGCGGCTGCTACGTCGGGGACATCACGCGTGACGGACAGGTTTGGACTCGAGTTGTTCGGAGTTCAGTCGCGCATGGAATCCTCAGGGCCGTCCATCTCGAGAAGGCACGGTCGTGTCCTGGCGTCGTCGCGGCTTTCTCGGCGGCCGACCTACCACAGCTGGATGCACTGCGAATTCCGATTCGACTCAGTCGCCCGCCCAACGGTATGCCTGCCGCCCAGCCACTCCTCGCACTCGACCGCGTGCGATACGTCGGCGAACCGATTGCGCTTGTCGTGGGAATGGACGCACACACTGCCGAAGATGCCGCCGCGACTGTGCGGGTCGAGATAGATGAGCTACCGCCGGTACTCGACTCCATCACCGCTATGGAGCCAGGTGCCACTCTCCTGCACGATGCACTCGGCAGCAACGTCGTCGGAACGTATGAGTTCGACCATGGCGAGTCGATCGAGACCCTCTTCGCCCGGGCAAACGTCGTGATCTCCGAACGCCTAAGGATGCACCGCCATTCGTCGGTGCCGATGGAGACTCGGGGCCTCATCGCGGAGGTTGATGGTCAGGGCCGGCTAACGGTTTGGGGCCCGACGAAGGTCAAACACCACAACCGCGTCATGCTGTCAGACCTCATTGGACTTCCAGTCGAGCGGATTCGATTTATTGAGCCCGATGTGGGCGGCAGTTTTGGCGCGCGAGGGGAGTTTTATCCCGAGGACTTTCTGATTCCCTGGCTCGCGATCGAGCTCGGGCGGCCAGTGAAGTGGATCGAGGACCGCGCTGAGAACCTTGTGGCGATGAACCATTCTCGCGAGCACATCTTTGACATCGAGGTTGCCGCTCTCGCCGACGGAACCTTGTTGGCTTTCCGCTCCCGGGACTTCTGCGACATGGGGGCGTATCTGCGTACGACCGGCATGAAGGTCACTGAGATTTGTGGAAGACATCTTGCAGGCCCCTACCGGTGGGCGGGCTTCGCCGTGACGACGTCTGGGGTGATGACCAACAAGACGCCCATTGGCACCTACCGCGGTCCAGGAGAGTCGGAAGCCACATTTGCCCGTGAGCGAATGCTGGATCTCCTGGCCATCGAAGTGGGGATGGACCCGGCTGATCTGCGGCTGCGCAACCTGATTACGCCAGAGGATCTGCCGTATCGGCTCGAGTTCGGAGTGCCGTTTGAACCCGTTACCCATGAGAGCGGCGACTATCGAGGACAATTTCAAGCTTTGCTTGATCATGTCGGGTATGACGAGCTACGCAATCGCGTAGGGACGCGTCGCCAGAACGGAGAGCTCTCCGGCATTGGACTGGCCTGCTTTATCAACGAGGGCGCTTACGGCCCGTTCGAGTGGGCGAGGATCGTGGCCGAACCGGATCGAACCTTTGTCGGCTACGTTGGCGCCGCTTCCTATGGCCAAGGCGTCCAGACGGCGCTTGCCCAAATCCTTGCTGACGCACTCGATGTACCTTTCGAGCGTGTGCGTATCGAGCATCATGACACCGACTCTGTGCTGGATGGAGTAGGAAGCTGGGCAGACCGAACGACCGCCATGGCCGGGAGCGCACTACTTCTGGCCGCCCGAAAATTACAGGCGGCCGCTCGTCAGGCGGGGGCAGCTGCGCTTGGCGTGGCCGAGGACACGGTTGATGTCACGCGCGACGAAGTCCATGTCGCCGGAGGTGAATCCGCCCTGACCTTCGCCGAGCTAGGCTGCTCCGCGACCACTCGTTTCGAGCGGCCAGGAATGGCCTTCTCCTTTGGGGCCTCGTTGTCCACCGTTGCGGTTGAAGCGGAAACCGGTCGAGTAACAGTCGAGCGGTACGTTGGCGCGTACGATGTTGGCCTGGCCATCAACCCCATGCTAGTAAGAGGCCAATTAGACGGCGCCGCGGCCCAGGGCATTGCCGGCGCCTTGTTCGAACAGTTTTCTTACGACTCCGACGGCCAACCGCTATCCGCGTCATTTGCCGATTACGTGATTCCGACGTGTGCCGAAATACCCGAGGTCGAATCGCTCATCTTCGAATTTCCCGCTCCCGACAATCCGCTGGGAGTGAAAGGCGCCGGTAATCCCGGGATTGTCGGAACGTATGCAGCGCTTGCCAATGCGGTGGCGAACGCCATTGGCGCCGGCGGCGCGCCTGTCACCACTCTTCCGCTGCGCCCGCCACTGGTGTATTCGCTATTGAAGGGGCGAGAGGCGACAGTCGTCGGTGGGCGACATGTGGACTGATTTCGATTGTGATTGGCCGACGCAAGCGCAGCTGATGGGACACGGCTTCCACGCCCAAGCGACCGTTTGGTTGTTCGCATCCGACACCTCGTCGTCGGTGATTGCGTCAGCCGGAAACAACAGAGGAGAAGGATCGAATGCACGTCCATAACAGGTCGAAGCTGGGCGCGATGCTCACTATCAGTGTCGCTGCAGCTCTTGTGGGGTGTGGCAGCGGCAGCAGCACTAGTAGTAGTAGCGGTGGTGGTAGTGGTGGCGGTGGCGGCGGGGCTCTAGTAGTGGCCGTCGTCAGTCCGTTTACGGGCGCTGATGCAGTGTTCGGTCAGGTGGTGTTCGCCGGCTGCGTTCCAGCTGCGTCTCTAATCAATAGCGGTGGTGGGGTGCTCGGACACACCATCAGCTGCCAATCGGTCGACACTCATGGCGATGCCGCAGACGCGGTACCCGCAGTCGAACAGCTGCTCGCGACCACCCCCAACCTTGCGGGCATGATTGGGCCTTCGGCGGACGAGGCAACCGCCACCGTGCCGGCGATCAATCGCGCTCAGGTCACAATGTTCGCCGATACCGGAGAGGCAGCATTTGATCAGTCGCAATATCAGTACTTTTGGAGGCTGACCCCTGCGGACGACCAAGCGGGCTATGCAATGGCCGTGTGGGCGCATAAGTCCGGCTACACAACCGCTGCGGCGGTCTTCGGGAACGACGTGAGTGCACAGGGTAGCGTTCCGACACTCATGAGTGGGTTCGAGAAGCTCGGCGGAACAATCGTCGCCAATGTCAGCATCGCTCCTGGACAATCGTCGTATCGGACCGAGGCGCAGACCGTGCTTGCCGCGCATCCGCAAGTGATCTTCGACGAAATGGACCCACAAACGTCCGCAACATTCTTCAACCAGCTGAAGGCGCTCAACGGAGCCATGCTGCCCGCAATTGGTGCTGACCCGACGCTTACTCCCGATTGGTTTACGGCTGTCAGCAAGGCGATAGGAACCCCCGATCTCATAAAGTATGTGTCGGCTGAGAACCCTGCAGCTGATACGAGTGGAGACGCGTGGCAGGTATTTAACACGGCTCTCCTTGCCTCTAGCGCGCAGGTCTCCGACCCCGGGCAATACAGCACTCAATCGTACACGGAGCATGAGTACGACGCCGTCAACATCATGGCGTTGGCCATGATCAAGGCCAGCAGCGTCAGCCCGGCGAAGTACAACGCCCAGATCTTCAATGTGACGAGGCCGCGATCCGGCGCGGTGGTGGTGCGGAACTTCGCCGACGGCAAACGCGCGCTCGCGGCCGGTCATGAGATCCAGTACGTCGGACCAGGTGGTCCTGTACTGTTTGACCAATGGCACAGTGCCGCCTCTGACTTCACCATCGAGAGGTGGGATGCCAGTGGCGCGAACGTAACGATAGGGACGCTTTCCCCAGCCGACATCGCTACCGCACGTTGAGTTGAACAAGTTGTAGTCGGTCGTGGATAGACTAGTTGGTGCGTTTGGTTTTGGGCTGGTAACCGCCTCGATACTAGCGATCGCCGCGGTCGCCTTTACGCTGCAGTTCGGCATAACCAACATTCTCAACCTGGCCTTCGGCGAGATCATGACCCTCTGCGCCTACATTGGCTATCTGTTGAACGCGGCGGGGGCGAGCGTTTGGCTCGCTCTCGTAGTAGGCGCAGTGGCGGGTGCAGTGTTCTCAGCGCTGTTGAATCGGACGATCTACGCCCTGTTTGTTCGCAGAGGAACCGCCCTTTGGGGAATGGTCATTGTTACCATCGCCGTGGCTTTGATCATGCAAAATACGCTTTTGGGACTTGCAGGGCCGCACAATTTCACGTATACGATCCCTCCAGCAACGACCTTCAGATTTGCGGGTTTGATTCTTACGTCTCTCCAATTGGAGATCATTGGCGTCGCCATCGTGGCCATGCTCACGTTGCACATGATGTTGAGGTACACTCGGCTAGGCAAGGCAATGCGTGCAACGGCATCGGACCCTGCGCTCGCACAATCGTGCGGCATCAATGCCTCGCGAGTGATCGACCTCGTCTGGATCATCTCGGGCGCTCTGTGCGGCATCGCTGGCGTAACACTCGTGATGAACACGGTGAGTTTCACGGCGTCGACTGGCAGCGACTTTTTGGTCGTCATCATTGCGGCCGCTATCGTGGGGGGGGTTGGCGCGCCCTACGGTGCGATGCTGGGTGCGCTTCTCGTCGGTGTCACGAGCGAGGTGGCGGCCGTCTATGTGAATGCCTCTCTGAAGAATGTATTCGCGTTTGCTTTGCTCCTCGTGGTGTTGCTGATTCGTCCGCAAGGATTCATCGGCCGGGCGCGGGTTGCCAAGGGCGTCGTGACGTGAGCAGTGCGCTTCAGTTCTACATGAGCACGCTGCTGGTTTACCTCGGGGTAAGTCTCATAGCGTGCTGGGCTCTCAACCTCCAAATCGGAGTCACAGGCGTGCTGAATCTCGGTTTCATCGTGTTTCAAGCCCTCGGGGCGTATACCGCCGCGGTGCTTACTCTGGGCCCCGACACATCGAACGGAGGGTTTCAGCACTATGTCTTCGGCGCGGAGCTTCCCTTTCCAGTCCCGCTCCTCGCGGCAGCCGGGGTCGGGGCACTTGCTAGTGCAGGCTTGGGCTCCATCGGGCTGCGCCGCCTGCGGAGCGACTACCAGGCGATGGTGTTCCTTGTGGCCGCGATCATCGCCACCGATGTCGCGACCAATGTAACCGGTCTGGTTAATGGAGCGGCCGGACTATCGCTCGTCCCGCAACCGCTGTCAGCGAATGTCGGCCTGTCACCGCTGGATTATCAGTGGTTCTATGTAGGGCTGATGGCGATCTTGTGCGCAGTCGCGTTTCTCTTGATCCGTCGCCTAACGTTGTCGCCCCTCGGTCGCTCCCTGCGAGCCGTCCGCGATCACGAAGACGCTGCCGAGGCTCTGGGATACAATGTGTATCGCCTCCGTTTGATGGTCGTCGTTATCGGCGGTGCCCTGGCCGCAGTGAGCGGCGCGGCGCTAGTCGAGTTCATAGGTAGCTGGGGCCCTGGTAGCTGGTTCTATCAAGAGACGTTTGTGTACCTCGCCGCGGTCATCATCGGCGGATCGGGCAATAACATCGGTGTCGCTCTTGGCGCGCTCATTGTTCCCGTCGCCTTGAATGAGCTGCCGCGGTTCATTCCGGACTTTGGCGGTCCCGGCTTTGTTGATGCCATGCGGTGGGTTGTGATTGGGGTGGCGATCCTGGTGTTCCTTTACTTTCGTCCGCAGGGGATTATTCCAGAGAAGCGGAATCGGTTCGGCTTGGCGGGTACCGTGCGTCACAGGTGGAGTGGATTAGCAACACGGGCCCGAGTACGGCTCGGGCGCTGACAGATGTGCCCCGCAAGCTTGCAGAAGCCGGCCGAGCCAGTTTTGGAGGTTCAGCACGTGTCCCGGGCATTTGCCGGTATCCACGCGATCAATGACGCCTCGTTCAGAGTTGAAGCGGGTGCGGTCACGGCGCTCATCGGACCTAATGGCGCAGGCAAGTCGACCATGTGCAGCGTGATCTCCGGGTTCCTGCGACCAGACAGAGGCTCCGTTCTCTACGACGGCGAAGAAATTGTGGGATGCTCTCCGCACCGACTGGCCGCTCGTGGCCTGCTGCGAACGTTCCAGACGTCGAGCGAATTCCCGCGGCTAACGGTCACGGAAAACCTGTTGGCCGGCGCGAGAGCAGATCGCGGCACCACCCTGATCGGAGCGCTGCTTGGGCGCCGGTACTGGATCGCCGAGGAGCGCGCAAATCTCGAGCGCGCGCGTGTGCTCCTGATGAGCTTCGAACTGTTGAACGTTGCGGACCAGATGGCGGGCATGCTCAGCGGCGGACAGAAGCGGTTAGTTGAGTTGATGCGCGCGATAATGGCGCGGCCGCGATTCCTTGTCCTTGATGAACCCTTGGCCGGCATTCATCCAGCGACGGTGGAGTCAGTCATCGCGGCCATCCAGCGCTTGCGCTCGGACGGGGTTACCGTGCTCATGATCGAACACAACCTTGGCGTTGTCGAGCGGATATGTGATCGAGTGATCGTGATGGCGAACGGCTCAGTCATCGCGAACGGCCGCATGCACGAGCTGCGACAGAACCCGGAGGTCATTGATGCATACTTCGGCAACTGACGAGCGGCGACGACCTCCACCGCAACTGGTCGTCGATGGTCTGACAGCAGGATATGGGGGGGCCACTGTGGTGGATGACGTGTCCTTCACCGTAGGCCCCGGAGAGGTCGTCGCGCTTCTCGGACCCAACGGCGCCGGAAAGAGCACTGTGCTCAAGGCGATGGTTGGCCAGGCGAGGATAACCGCGGGCTCGGTGCTCCTCGGTGGCATCGACATCACCAGCGTTCGGCCGCATCTTCTCGCAGGTATGGGTTGCGGTTATGTGCCCCAGTACCGAGATGTGTTCGACGAGCTCACCGTGCGCGAGAACCTTGAGATGGGCGGCTACCTCCTCGGGAAGGAAGCGATTGCGAAACGCATCGACGACGCTATGGAAGTATTCCCAGCATTGGCTGGCATGATGGACCGACCGGCTCGCAAGTTGAGCGGCGGGGAGCACAAGATGCTCGCGATCGCCCGCGTCATGATGTCGCGGCCAACCTTGATGGCTCTTGATGAACCCACTGCCAATTTGGCGCCCATCCTCGGCCGGCGCTTGCTGGATGAGCAGATCAGGGCAGTGGTACGTTCGGGTGCCGCGGTACTCCTGGTAGAACAAAGGGCGGCGGCCGCCCTATCCGTTGCCGACTGGGCTTACCTCCTCGTTGCCGGACGCGTGGTGCGCTCCGGCCACCCTGCCGAGCTCCGAGCGCAAGCGGACTTTGCTGAAGTGTTCCTAGGTGGGGGCGATGCCACCACCGCAGCGCGCAACACTAGTGATGTGCGCGCGTGATGCATCACCGACATCGCCGACGTATTCGCTCGTACCCCCAGATCGACTTAGAAGGTCAGCTGCATGACGCCTCGCGACGCCGCCAACTCGATAAGCGCAGTTTCGATCACCGCACAGCGGAGGCTTACCCATGTCTGAGATTACACGCTGGTTCCCGACTGAGATCTGCAAGGGCGAGGCGATGCCCTGGTATGGATGCGTTATCGAGGGCACGAAGTGGCTGATTCTGCCAGGCATCACTGGCAGGAGCCCCGACATGAAGCAGGAGTATCCTGAGNNATCGAGGAGCAGACTGTGCTCATCCTCGAGAAGATCAAGGCCGCTTTGGTACAGGGGGGAACAGGATTCGGCAACGTTTTCAACTGTGATTACTTCATCACGGATCGGGCGCTATGGCCCGACGCGTGGCGGACCTTCAAGAAGTGGATGGACGAGGAAGCTCCTGACTACTTCAAGTATCCGCGACCAGGCGTGCTCAGTATTGTTCATGGCCTTGACCATCCGGACATGCTGATCGAGGTCCGCATGTGGGCCACGATCCCCGACTAGTGATCTGCGAGGACGCGATATGAAGATTTTCGACGCACACAACCATTGGTACCCGCCGCCCCTAGTGGAGGCGTATCTCGACCGCACTGAATACCCACGCTGGCGCAAGGACGGGGGCGCCTACTCTGTTGAGCTGGCGCCCGAGCGATGGTATGCGTTGCCGCCACAGTTCTTCGAATTGGACCGTCAAGTTGCGGAAATGCAGAGTGCTGGCGTCGACGCGGTGATTTCGAGCTCCGCGTCGTTTGGAGACGTTGACGGCTTGCCGCTACCACGTGCCCGTGAAGTCGCCATAGCGGTGAACGAGGCACGCGCCAGTGCCGAGCGGCAGTATGAAGGATACTTTTACGGCCTAGCGACGATACCGTGGCAGGATACCGACGCCGCGCTCGAGGTGCTCCAAGATGCCGTCGAAAGACTAGGGCTGCGCGGTGTACTCATCCACACCAACATCGCGGGTCGGCCAATCGATTCAGACCATTGCTTCCCGGTCTACGAACAACTCGCGGAACAAGGGATCCCTCTCTTCATACATCCGACTCGAACGGTCATGGAGGAGCACCTCAGACAATATGGGCTCGAGTACGTACTCGGGTACATGTTCGACTCCAGCATCGCCGCCGTGCGGCTGGTGTTTGGGGAGATTGTGCAACGACTCCCGCAGCTGAAGGTTGTGCACCCGCACGCTGGTGCGGCGGTTCCATACCTAGCCGGACGCATCGATTCGTCATACAGTCAGGGCTACTCCCTCGATAGGACGTTTCCGAGGGCACCCAGCCAGTACCTTGCCAATTTTCATACGGACACGATGTGTCAGAGTCGAGCGACACTGCAACTGGCCAAGGAGTTTTACGGCGTTCGACACGTGCTCTTCGGCAGTGATTACCCCTACTTCGGCCCTCAAGAAGCACTCGACTTCGTACGATCCGCATTAAGCGAGGAAGAGGCCATCGACGTGCTCTCGGTGAATGCGGCGAAACTTTTGGGTCTTGAGGGGCTTCTGAAC
>PNBE01000186.1:13475-14349 GCA_003135895.1 Candidatus Dormiibacterota bacterium | reverse complement strand
TCGCTGGTCTTCGGGAGTGACTCCACCGAACGGTGGGCCGGATATCTGCTCTTCGCGCTCTTTCCTCTCAGTGTCTACGCCGGCAGCCGGCTGCTCGGCTGGTCGTCATGGGCCGCGGGCACGGCCGCGCTCGTCTCGCCGCTGCTGGTGAGCGTCACCGGGTACGGCTATGAGTCCTTCAGCTACACATGGCTCGGCAACGGCCTCTGGTCGCAGGAATGGGGCATGTTCCTGCTCCCGCTCGCGTGGGGCGTGAGCTGGCGTGCGGTCGAGGGCACTGGGCGAGGTAAGTACGCGCTGGCGGCGCTGGTGGTCGGTTTGACGATCGCGATGCACTTCCTCACCGGGTACTTCGCGTTGCTCTCCATCGGCGTGTTCGTGATCGTCGTCTGGCGCGGCGTGGTGCCGCGCATTGGTCGCGCGGCGGTCGTCTTCGGCGGCGCTGCGCTGGTGGCCTCGTGGGTGGTGGTGCCACTCATCAGCGACGGTGCGTATTTCAACCTCAGCATCTTCAATCAGGGCACCTTCTGGCTCAATTCCTACGGAGCCCCACAGGCACTCGGGTGGCTGTTCACCGGCCAGCTCTTCGACTATGGCAGGTTCCCGATCGTGAGCCTGCTCGTCGCGGTCGGGACCGTGGTCTGCATCTGTCGCTTCCGCAGCGACCGCCGGGCTCGCGCACTGCTCGGACTGATGGCGATGAGCATCGTGCTGTTTTGCGGTCGTCAGCCCTTCGGCTTCATCCTGAATCTGCTGCCGGGCAATGGCGATCTGTACCTCTCGCGATACATGATGGGCATCCAGCTGGCCGGCGACCTGCTTGCCGGCATCGGTCTCGTCTGGGTGGGGGAGTCCGCCGTCCGGCTCGCAGGCA
>PNBE01000186.1:0-13415 GCA_003135895.1 Candidatus Dormiibacterota bacterium | reverse complement strand
AGAACATACGCGGGTCTGCCCGGAAACTGGGGTCAGCAGTATGCCATCGGTCAGGTTCCCGTCTACGCGTACCTGGCCGACAAAGACGTCGACGAATTCGGTTTCACGATGCGCACGCCATCGCTGACGGCGGACAACGAGGCGTACTTCAACCAGGCCGATCCGGCGCAATACCAGCTGTACAACATCCGCTACCTCCTGATGCCCGTGGGGATGACGTCCCCGGTGCCGGCGACACTCCTGGCGTCGAGCGGACGCCACCGCCTGTACCAGGTCACGACCAGCGGCTACCTCGAGGTTGTCGACACGTCCGGCATCGTCGAGGCGAACCGCGGCGACATGGCCGCCCAGACGCAGCCCTTCCTGCGCTCGGCTGCCTTCCAGCAGGGTGAACTGGCGACGATCGCGTTCAACGGCGGTGTGGCGGCGGCGCCGACACTGCCGGTTGGCGCGACGCCCAACGCCGCGGCGGGTACCAGTACGGATGTCGTCGACGAAGCGCAGGACGGCTTCTTCGCGGGCACTGTCACGGCGACTCGCACCGCCGCGGTCATCCTGAAAGTCACGTACGACCCGCTCTGGCACGCCACAGTCGATGGAATCCCGGCGGCGCCGTACATGGTTGTGCCCGGTTTTGTCGGGGTCACGGTCGGTCCCGGTCAGCACTCGGTCGTGTTTCAGTACGTGCCGTACTCGCACTACGGCGCGCTGCTCGGGATCGGCGCAGTAACGCTGCTGATCCTCGGGTTGGGTCCCTGGCTCTGGCGCAGGAGGCTCCGCGACATGGTCGGCGGCGGCGTGACGTTGCTGGGGCGGAAGCTGCCGTGAAGCGGCTCCTCGAGGTATCGATCCTCATGCCCTGCCTCAACGAAGCCGAGACCATCGGGCGATGTGTCGACCGGGCACGTGAGTCGATCGCCCGGCTGGACATACGTGCGGAGGTCCTCGTCGCCGACAACGGCAGCACCGACGGATCACAGCAGATCGCCCTCGCACATGGAGCCAAGGTCGTGACGGTGGATGAGCCCGGGTACGGGGCGGCCATACGCGGCGGCGTCGCAGCGTCGGCGGGTCGCTACATCATCATGGGCGACGCCGACGAGAGCTACGACTTCGCGGAGATTCCGCCGATTCTCGAGCGCCTGCGAGTCGGCGATGACCTGGTGATGGGCAATCGCTTCGCGGGCGGCATCGAGAAAGGTGCAATGCCATGGTCGCACCGCTGGATCGGGAATCCGGTGCTCTCCATGACCGGACGGATCTTCTTCGCATCGCGCGTCCGCGACTTCCACTGCGGGCTGCGGGGGTTCAGCGTGGACGCGTTCCGCCGCATGCGCCTGAACACAACAGGGATGGAGTTCGCGAGCGAGATCGTCGTCAAGGCATCGCTGGCGAGCATGAAGGTCAGCGAGGTGCCAATCTCCCTGCACAAGGACGGCCGCAGCCGGCCACCGCATCTGCGCACCTGGCGGGACGGCTGGAGGCACCTGCGATTCCTGCTGCTGTTCTGTCCTCGATGGCTGTTCGTGATACCAGGCCTCGCACTGATGCTGACCGGCTCGCTCATGACGCTGTGGTTGCTCGGAGGGACGCGCTACGTCGGTTCCATCGGCCTGGACATCCACACGATGCTGGTGAGCGGCGTCTTCGCGCTGATCGGCTACGAATTGCTGCTGTTCGGCGCGTTCATCAAGGTGTTCGGCATGCGAGCGGGTTTCCTTCCCTCGAGCCGCCGGACCGACGACTTCTTTCGCGTGGCCACGCTGGAGAAGGGGCTGCTGCTCGGAGGCGCGCTCACACTCACCGGGCTGGCGCTGGTGCTGCTGGCTGTGGTCAGCTGGGGTCGCGGCGGCTACGGTGCCCTGGACACGCAGGCATCGATGCGCCCGCTGATCGTTGCGGTGCTGCTCATCGCCGCCGGCGTGCAAACGATCTTCGCGAGCTTCGTCCTCAGCATGCTCGGGATTCGCGACAACGTCGTGGTGCGGCCGTCAGTCGTGCTCGAGCCTGAGCTCGGGATGTGGGACATCACTGGCGTTGGCCAGCGCCGGCCGGCGAACGGAGCGTCGAACGGGAGTCATCACCGGCCCTAGCGAAGACGAACAGGTTGTTGAGCCCCAGCTGGAATCGCTGTGCGCGTCGCAGCGCGAATCCGCTGTCGGTGAACAATCGCACCGTGTCTGCCGGCTTGAACCCGTAGTGCTCGTGCTCGGCCATGCCGTCGAGGAGTCCGAGACGCCGGCCCAGGTGAATCAGCGTGTCGACCTTCGGCGACGGGACCGTGCAGACGATCCGCCCTCGTCGGCGCAGGAGTGACAGGCATGACGCCGCCAGGTCGCGCTGCGCGTCCGGCGGGATGTGCTCGAGCACCGCGAGCATGGTGATGGCGTCATACCGGTCGCCCCCCGGCAGCGCAGCCGGAGCGTACCCCTGGATGAACTGGAATGACCCGTGGTCGGCCGGCACCGTCGCAGTGTCGATCCCGAGTCCTGATGCGATCCGGCCGCCGAGGGCGCGAAACAGCGCCCCGTCGCTGCATCCGATGTCGAGAACATGCGCGCCGCGGGGGATGTACGGCGCTGCCTTGCGAATGCGCCAGGACTGCAGGACCGAGTCGCCCTGTTTGATGTGCGCTCCAGTGGGGTGTTCGCGAAGAGGAACGAATCCACCCTACACGCCCTGGGACCTGGGTTCCATCCCCGCGATCGGGAGGCCTGCCGCGCCCGCTCTCTGCGAGGCAGCGGTAAGAGGCGACCGCACGCGCCAAACGCACAGATTGCAACGCGCCTGAGCCGAGGCTGTTGCGACGTGGGCATTGAGCCGGCGCATCCGGCGATTTGGCACAGGGTGGAGACATGCTTCCATGCGAGACAGCGCCATGACCGGCCGTCAGACGACCCCGAGGCAGGATCCGCTCCCGCCGGAGGTCGGCTTCGGCGAGCTCATGGCGCGGATGATCTCGGCCAACCGCGTGGAGAAGGCGAAGCGCGCCAGGGCTGACAGCCTCGGTCGCACGCCGCCGCGGGAGACGACTGACACACGGGGGGCTCCCGAAAGCCCCGCGGCGTGACCCTCGCCGCGAGCAGTGCGCCGTCCGAAGGCGCGCTCTTTGCGACGTTTCTCGAGGCGGTACCGGACGCGATTGTTGGAGTCGTCGCCGACGGCACCATCCTGCTGGTCAACGCCCAGGCCGAGCTGCTCTTCGGGTATGGCCGCGACGACCTGATCGGTCAGCCGCTGCAGTTGCTGGTGCCGACCTCGGCTCGCGATCATTCGCAACTGCGCGCGATGCATTTCCGTCTCCCCGTGCCCCGGCCGATGGGACTCGGCATGGAGCTCTCCGGAAAGCGGTGCGACGGTTCCGAGTTTCCGGCCGAGATTTCGCTGGGATGGGTCGAGATGGATGGCCGCGTGATCGTCATCGCCGCTGTCCGTGACATCACCGAGCGCAAGCGCTCCGAGGCCAAGTTCCGCAGCCTTCTCGAGGCGGCGCCGGATGCGATCGTCGGGGTCAACCCGGACGGGCTCATCGCGTTGGTGAACACGCAGGCCGAGGCGCTGTTCGGCTACGAGCGCAACCAGCTCATCGGCCGTCCGGTCGAACTGCTGGTCCCGAGTGCGGCACTCAACATCCATTCTCCGAACCCCAACCCGGGATTCCGCGACCCGCGGACCCGGCCCGACGAGGCATGGATTGCGCTTGCAGGCTTGCGCGCCGACGGATCCGAATTCCCCGCGGAGGTGTCGCTGTCGTCCATCGAGACCGAGGAAGGCCTCATGGTGTGCGCAGCGATTCGCGATGTCACCGAGCGCGTCGAAGCGCAGCACGAACGCGACCGCATGGAAGCGCAACTCGAGCGTGATCGACTGGAGCGACAGCTGCATCAGTCACAACGCCTCGAGAGCCTTGGTCAGCTCGCCGGTGGCGTGGCGCACGACTTCAACAACCTCCTTGCGGCGATCCTCAACTACGTGAGCTTCGTCGACGAGGAGATCACCGCCGAGATCGCGCTTCGCCCATCGCACGAATCGGCGCGTCTCACCGCGGTGCTCGACGACGTTACCCAGATCGGCGCTGCCGCGGAGCGCGCCGCGCGGCTCACGCATCAACTGCTCGCTTTCGGCCGCCGCGAGGTGATCAAGCCAGAGATCATCGATTTCAATGCGATCGTCGGCGAGGTGGACGGCCTGCTGCGCACGACAATCGGCGAGCAAGTCGAGTTGATCACCCGATGCGCGACGGATCTCCAGCACGTGCTTGCGGACCGCGGCCAGATGGAGCAGGTCCTCCTCAACCTCGCGGTGAACGCGCGCGACGCGATGCCGATCGGGGGCACGCTGATCATCGACACCGACAACTTCACAGTCGATGACGACTATGCGGCGATGGACCCGCGACTGGAGGCGGGTCCACACGTCCGCCTGCGCGTGGCCGATACCGGCACCGGCATGGATCGCGACACCATCGAGCGTGCCTTCGAGCCGTTCTTCAGCACCAAGCCGAAGGACAAGGGCTCGGGACTCGGTCTCGCGACTGTGTACGGCATCGTCAACCAGGCGGGCGGCATGGTCGATCTCGAGTCGGACCTCGGCACCGGGACGACCGTCACCATCCTGCTCCCAAGCGTCGTGACGGTGGTCCCGCAACCAGACGCGCCACGGTGCAACGCGCGTCGGAGTCACGGTGGCGAGACGATCCTCGTCGTCGAGGATGAGGACCTCGTGCTCGATGTCGCACGTCGCATCCTCACCAGGCACGGGTATCGCGTGCTGGCGGCACGAGGTGGGTCCGAGGCCCTGGAGTTGATCAACGAGCATCGGGGCACGATTCACCTGCTGCTCACCGATGTGGTCATGCCGGGACTGACCGGCATGCAGGTCGCCGAGCGAGTGACCGCGGTGCGCCCGAGAATTCGGGTGCTGTACATGTCCGGCTACCCGGAATCCGTGATCACGTCGCAGGGGGTCGTCCAGCGCGGGATCCACCTGGTGTCGAAGCCGTTTGTCGCAACCGATCTGCTCGACCACGTGCGCGCGACCCTCGACGCCTGAGGCAGACGCGCTACAGCGACTCAGCCCACGCGACCACAACGCCCCAGACGATCGCCCACACCGTGCCATCGCGTGGGCGCCGGATATGAGAACTAGGCTGCCCCGGCGGGGACCTTCGGCAGTTCCGCGAGCGCGGTGTCGAGCCGTTCCTGCGGGAGTTCCACGTCCTGAAGGTTCCCCGCGAAGTACGCGTCGTAGGCGCTGAGGTCGAAGTGACCATGGCCCGAGAGGTTGAAGAGAATCACCCGCGAGTCACCCGCCTCGCGGGCTGCCGCGGCCTCCTGTGCAACCGCACGGAGCGCGTGAGACGGCTCCGGCGCGGGGAGAATTCCCTCGCTGCGCGCGAAGCGCACCGCCTCCGCGAAGCACTCGTTCTGCTTGTAGGCGCGCGCTTCGATGAGTCCGTTCTTGACGAGCAGGCAGAGCGACGGCGCGTCGCCGTGATAGCGCAGCCCACCTGCGTGGATGGAGTCGGGAATGAAGTTGTGCCCGAGCGTATACATGGGCACCACCGGTCCCATGCCCGCAGTGTCGCCGAAGTCGTATGCGTACAGACCGCGCGTGAGGGTCGGACAGGCCGCCGGCTCCGCGGCGATGAAGCGGGTGTTGGTCTTGCCGGCCAGGCGGTCGGCGAGGAAGGGATACGCCAGGCCCGCGAAGTTCGAGCCACCGCCGACGCACCCGATCACGACATCGGGATACGCATCGGCCATCTCCATCTGCTTCTGCGCCTCCTGGCCGATGACGGTCTGATGGAGCAGGACATGGTTGACGACCGAGCCGAGCGAGTAGTGGCTGTCGTCACGCGTCGCAGCGTCCTCGACCGCCTCCGAGATGGCGATCCCGAGGCTTCCCGGCGACTCGGGTTCTCTGGCGAGCACGCTCCGGCCGAACTCGGTCTGGTCGGTCGGGGAGGGGAGGACCTTTGCTCCCCAGGTTTCCATCAGGGCACGCCGGTACGGCTTCTGCTGGTACGAGACCTTGACCATGTAGACCATGACCTCGAGGCCGAACAGACCGCCTGCGAATGCGAGCGCTGAGCCCCACTGGCCGGCGCCGGTCTCGGTGGTCAGACGCTTGATGCCCTCCTCGGCGTTGTAGTACGCCTGGGCCACTGCGGTGTTGGGCTTGTGCGATCCGGCCGGTGACGTGCCCTCGTACTTGTAGAAGATCCTGGCGGGCGTGTCGAGCGCCTTCTCCAGGCGGGTGGCGCGGTACAGCGGCGTCGGGCGCCACAGCTTGTAGATGTCCCGGACCCGGTCGGGGATCTCGATCCAGCGCTCGGTCGACACCTCCTGGCCGATGATCGCCATGGGGAAGATCGGGGTGAGGTCCGGGGGTGTGAGCGGCTCGAGCGTCCGCGGGCTCAGGAACGCGCCGAGCGGCTCGGGGACGTCCGCGAGGATGTTGTACCAGTGCGATGGCAGATCGTCTTCCGCCAGCAAGAACTTCGTTGTCATTCGTTCCACCTCTGCCAAGCGCTCTGACGCGTGCACCGGAGGATACGCCGGGTGCGGCGGCGAGTCATAGGGCGGCCTCGGACAGACCTACGAAGGTGTGTTGGGCGACGAAGCGATGTCACACCTCGAGGGTGGACTGCTCCTCTGATCCGGTGGCGACGCGGGGTTCAACGCCAACCCTATCCTTGCCCGATGCGCCTGGCCACATGGAACGTGAACTCCGTACTTGCGCGGCTGCCGCGACTCGTCGATTGGCTCGCCACGAGCAGCCCCGACGTGCTGTGCCTCCAGGAGACCAAGGTCGCGGATGACGCGTTTCCGCGCGCCGAGGTTGAGGCGCTCGGCTACGAGGTCGCGTTGTATGGGGAGGGACGGTGGAACGGTGTCGCGATCATCTCGCGCGTCGGTCTGACGGACGTTGCTCGCGGCTTCGACGGTGAGCCGGGCTTCCCAGGGGCGGAAGCTCGGGCGATGAGCGCGACCTGCGGCGGGCTGCGCGTCTGGTCGTTGTACGTGCCCAACGGACGCGCTCTCGACAGCGACCACTACCCATACAAGCTGAGCTGGCTCGGGGCGCTGCGCCTGGCGCTGCACGCCTCGCAGGCCACGTCACCGCCGCTGGTCGTGTGCGGCGATTTCAACATCGCGCCGGGCGACGATGACGTCTGGGACCCGGCGGCGTTCATCGGGTCAACCCACGTGAGCGCCCCCGAGCGCGAGGCACTGGCGGCGCTCACCAGTCTTGGTCTCGATGACATCCGTCCGCGCGCATTCAAGGGACGCCCGTTCACGTACTGGGACTACCGTGCCGGAAACTTTCACAAAGGTCTCGGCATGCGCATCGACCTCGTGCTCCTGGACCACAGGGTTACGCCGGCGGTCATCGATGCGTACATCGATCGCGATGCGCGCAAGGGAACGTTGCCGTCAGACCACGCGCCGCTCGTCGTCGATCTCGACTTGCCTCGGTAGACGACGCGCGACGGTCATCGCGTCGTCGGCTTGGGAGCCTTGGTTCCGTCAGAGACCGGCGATCCCGTCAGTCTCGGTGATGCGGCGCAACAGTGGTCCCTCAGGATTCTTGCTTCTGTGATCCGGCCAAACCCGCTCGGGCCGCGATGCGCGCCTATCCTGAACTGGTGGCCATGCCAGTCCGAGCACAACGGACGTGAGACCGGCCGTCGTCCTGGTGGCGACCATCGCAGTCGCTGCGGCCGCGGGCACTGCCGTCTCCATCGCCCAACGGCCTCCCCCCGCAAGCGCGCACCGGACGAGCCCGTCGCCGAATGTCGTCCAGACCCCGCCTGCGAACCAACCGGCGGTTGCCTTCGGGTTCTCTGTGGCTGCCGACCTCGCGACCCAGCATCTGGTGCTCTTCGGGGGCGTCGGCAACTTCGACGCCACCTGGCTGTGGGACGGCGCCGCCTGGGCGCAAGCCCACCCGTCGGCGAGCCCGCCCGGGCGGTACGGCGGGTCAGCGGCATTTGATCCACAGATCGGTGAGGTCCTGCTCTTCGGCGGGACCCTCGAGACCGGCCAGAACGCGACGGACACGTGGGCGTGGGATGGCAGAACGTGGCAGAAGTTGGATGCTGGGAGCGACGGTTCGCCGGGTGGAGAAGGCTCCGACATGGCGTGGGACCCGTCCTCCAGCGAAATGGTATTGGTGACCCGACCGGCGGGTGGCCGCGGCGGCGGCGAGACGTGGGTCTGGAGCGGAGCGCATTGGGTGCACGACGTCGCGGGGACGGTGGGGACGAGCGACGCCGGCATCCTGATCGCCTTCGACCCGCTATCGAAAGCGCTGATGGCTGAGGGATGTTGCCTGGCGCCGTCCGACCGAGCCGGCGGCACGCAGCCTTCAACGTGGCGCTGGAACGGCTCGGCGTGGATCCCGCTGGTGACGGCTGTGCATCCTCTCGACGGATCGAGCATGGAGGAGGATCCGTCGCTCCGCCGTCTTGTCTTGTGTGGGTGCAACCTCGCTGGTGGACAGAGTCCCGAGATGTGGATCTGGAACGGCCGCGACTGGGTGATGGGGCCATACCCACCCCCACCCGTCGCTCCCGAGGCGGAGGTCATCGATCCCGCTGATTCGCAGTTCCTGATCTTGGGCTCCGCGATCTCGGGGGTCGATGCATTGAGGCAGACAATCCAGGTCTGGACTCTGCGCGGCACGCACTGGCTCCGACTTGGCGTGGGACTCGCGACCGGCTAGCCGCGGAGGATGCCGGGAGTGTGAGCGCGTCCTAGTACGGCGACGTGGATAGGTGAGTCTCACGTGGCTGGTCGCATTCGGGCCTGCCCCGGAACGCTGAGCGCGTGACGGCCCGGACGTTCCCGCCTCACCCCACCGGCGTCGTATCGGGAGCTCGCGCTCGCCGCTCAACCGCGGGCATGGGTGCGATGGCCGTCATCGCTCCGTCGTCGCGACGGATGAGCTCCCAACCGCCCTCGTGCACCATCCAATGATGTCGGTGGCAGAGGAGTGCGAGGTTGCCCAGACTGGTGTCCGCGCCAAGTGGCCCCTGTGGTGCCCGTCGATCCTGGAACTGATGTTGAGCTGACCTGACCGGGTGATCCGACGGGTGAGTTCCCCGCTGGCGGCGGCATCTCGGGAACCGCATCATGACCTTGAAGGGCCTGAAGGGAGACGATGGTCACCACCTCGGCGCTGTGTTCCTCGACGGCCGGTGAGCGGAGGCATGTAGGGGAGAGAAGGTGTCCTGACGTGTGGTCGGGCTCGACCTGACGCTCTCGCACTCAGCCCACGAGTTGCGCGCCCTGGATTAGGCCGTTCGCCACGTGATAGACGACAGCCGCGTGAAGCTCTGTCGGCATACCGGGAAGAACGAAGCCCGTGACGACCTCCTCGTCGATGACCACGGATCCCACGTCGATGCGATTGCGAATCTCTGCGTGCAGGCTCGGACTGTTTTCGAACAGGCCGCCGTAGACCGAACCGATCTGGTCGCGTCCGGAGGCGAGCGTGCTGCCGTCCGGTTGCATGACCTTCGCATCCGGCGCGTAGCACGCGACAAACCCCTGAATGTCACGTCGGTTGTACGCGGCCACCTGTCGATCAATGACGTCGCGGGACGTGGTCATGAAGCCCTCTTACTCAGCCCGGTTGGCGTGAGCGCGAATGATAGTGATACGGCCAGGGGGAGGTGTCCCGCAATGGCGGTCGACGGCGAGCGCTCAATTCATGTGCTGTCCCCGTTTGACGGGCTGAGGGAGGTGGGTTTCGTGCGGTCAACCCCTGTTGTCGCCCGCCGGACACCAGGGGTTGTAGTAGCGAAGTACGAGGTTCTCGAAATTGGTGTCGCCGCCGTCACAGCAGCGCCGGACGTAGTGCCGGTCCCACAACTGGGCGGCACACCAAAGGGAATCCCTTNNACCATTCCGGAGCGTCGGGCTCTAGTAGGAGGCGCGGGTGGTCTGTTCCAACTGCGGTGGAAGCAATGCTCCCGAGCGCAAGTTCTGCGGCGAATGCGGGGCAGCGCTGGCTCGGGTCTGCGCAGCGTGCGGTGCACCGAATGCAGTCGCCGTCAAGTTCTGCGGTGAGTGCGGAGCGCCCATGGGAGCCCTCGGCGACGTCGCCCAAACCGCACCACCGAGACCTGCCGCGCCTGTTCACCCGCCCGCCGGCGTCGTTGCTGAGATCCGTTTGGTCTCGGTGCTGTTTGCGGACCTCGTCGGGTTCACGGCGCTCTCGGAGTCTCGGGATCCTGAGGAGGTACGGGAACTGCTGTCCCGGTACTTCGACGTCTGCCGTGAGCTGATCGAGCGCTACGGGGGCACGGTCGAGAAGTTCATCGGGGATGCGGTCATGGCGGTGTGGGGCGCACCGGCGGCCACCGAGGATGACGCCGAGCGAGCGGTACGGAGCGCGCTGGAACTGGTCGCGGCGGTGGCGTCTCTCGGCGCCGAGGTCGGCGCCCCCACCCTGCGCGCCCGGGCGGGAGTGCTGACCGGCGAGGCAGCGGTGACGCTGGGCGCAACCGGCCAGGGAATGGTCGCCGGGGACTTGGTGAACACCGCGTCCCGTTTGCAGGCGGCCGCCGAGCCGGGCAGTGTGCTGGTGGGCGAGGCGACCATGCGCGCCGCCGGCCAGGCGATCGCCTTCACCGACCTCGACCCGCTCACCCTCAAGGGCAAGGAGGAGCCGGTACCGGTCTGGCGCGCCCAGCGAGTGGTGGCACAGCGCCGAGGCGTCGGCCGATCGGAGCGAGCCGAGCCACCCTTTGTCGGCCGGGAGGAAGAGCTCCGTCTCCTCAAGGAGTTACTCCACGCCACCATTCGGGAGCAGCGTGTCCGACTGGTGTCGGCGACCGGCCAAGCCGGGATCGGCAAGAGCCGGCTCGCGTGGGAGTTCCTCAAATATGTGGACGGTCTGGCCGCGACCGTCTACTGGCAGCAGGGCCGCTCCCCGTCCTACGGTGACGGGATCACCTTCTGGGCGCTCGGGGAGATGGTGCGCATGCGAGCGAGGATCACCGAAGGTGAGGAGCCCTCCCAGGCGCGCGCCAAATTGGCCGCCTCGGTGGGCGAGTTCGTCTCGGAGCCGGAGGAACGCCGCTGGGTGGAGGAGGCGCTCGCCTCCCTGCTGGGGCTCGCCGACGCGCCCGGCGGCGACCGCGAGGAGCTCTTCTCCGCCTGGCGCACCTTCTTCGAGCGGATCGCCGAACGCGGTCCGACGGTGCTGGTGTTCGAGGATCTGCAATGGGCAGACCCCGGATTGATCGACTTCATCGAGTCGATCGTGGAGTGGTCGCGGACCCGGGCCATCTTCGTGCTCACCCTGTCGCGACCGGAGCTGCTCCANNGTCGTGGAGCAGGTGCTGCAGCGCGCCGAAGGAGTGCCCCTCTATGCCGTGGAAACGATCCGGATGCTGGTCGACAGAGGGCAACTGGCGGAACGCGACGGGGTGCTGACCGTGACGGGGACGCTCGGGGCGCTCGAGATTCCGGACACGCTGCATGCGCTCATCGCATCTCGCCTCGACGGGGTGTCTCCTGTCGAGCGCTCACTGCTTCAGGACGCCGCCGTGCTCGGCCAGAGCTTCTCGATCTCCGCGCTGGCGGCGGTGTCGGGCCGGGATCCGGCCGCCCTGGCGACGCCCCTTCGGGACCTGGTGCGCAAGGAGTTGCTGGCGCTCGACACCGACCCGCGCTCGCCGGAACGAGGCCAGTACGGCTTCGTCCAGGGGCTGATCCGAGAAGTCGCCTATGGCACGCTGGCGAAGCCCGAGCGCCGGGCCAAGCACCTCGCCGCAGCCGGGTACTTCGAGGGCTTGGACGACGAGGAGTTGGTCGGTGTGGTGGCGACGCACTACGCCGAAGCGCAGCGCGCCACCGCCGAGGGCCGGGAGCGGGACTCGCTGGCCGCCCGCGCCCGTGAGTGGCTCACCCGCGCGGGGCGACGAGCATTGGCGCTCGGCTCGCCGGAGCAGGCCCTCACGTACCTGGAGCAGGGGCTGGCGCTGACCCAGGACCCGGCGGAGCGGGCGGCGCTCTTGGACACAGCCGGCGACGCCGCCTTCCGAACCGACGCATTCGAGCGCTCGGTGGCGTACTACGAGGCGGCGATAGGCGCGCACGAGCTCGTCGGCGATACCGATGGCGCCGGGCGCAGCACGGCCCGGCTCGCCCACGTTCTCAGCGACGGACTTGAGCGCGTCGCGGACGCCGTTGCGCGGGCGCAGGAGGGACTGACGAAGTTGGGAGATACGGGAAGTGAGCGAGCCCGGGCCGATCTGGCTGCCATGCTCGCGTCACTGCGGAGCAGCTCGGGGTCGTCTGAGCAGGCCCTGGCCTGGGCGGAGACGGCCTGCACGCTGGCCGAACGCCTTGACGACACCGAACTGCTTGGGCGCGCAATCGGTGCGAGGTCCGCAGTGCTGTTCCGAATTGGACGCCACCGCGAGGCTGTGATGCTGGCTCGCGGGCGGATGGCCCTCGCCGGGATTGCGGGCTCCATGGTCGAGCAGGCGATGGCAACCATGCTTGTGTCCGTCTTTCTGTTCGACGAGGATCCCCACGAGGCGATCAGACTCCAGCTCGAGTCGGCTGAACTAGCGCGACGCGCCGGCGCCCGAAGCCTCGAAACGGTGAACCTTCTCAACGCCGTGGAGAGCGCGACCAATCTGGGACAGTGGGATGACGCCAGAGCAGCCCTGATCGCCCTCCGCCAGCGGGATCTGCCCGGTCCACGACAGACCCAGCTCGAGTTGTGCGAAGCCGTGCTGGCCGCGTTCAGCGGAGACACTGCCCTTGCCTTCGAGCGGCTGGATGCGACCGCAGACGCCGACGGAACCGAGGACATGACAGCGCGTGCCAACAACCATCGTGCTCGGGCCGAAGTGTATCTGGCCACCGGCGATCTCGAAGCGGCACATCGGCACGCATCCGCGGCGCTGGCGGAGGAGCCGTCGGGGATCAACAGTGCAGGGGCTCTCGCGGTCCAACAGCGGGCCGCACTGTGGCTGGGCGACCGCGGGCGGGCGCGCGAAGCGCTGACCGGCATGGAGGGCTTTCGCGGCCGCTGGATGGCGGCAGTGCGGCTGGCCGCGGAGGCAGGGGTCGCGGTTCTCGAGGGGCGGCTCGACGAGGCGGCAGCCGCCTACACCCGTGCCCTCGACGCTTGGCGGGCGATCGATTCGCCCCTCGACCTCGCGCTTTGCGCCCTCGACCGGGCAATACTGCGCGGGCCCGACCCCGCCCGGGGAGGCGAGGACGACGAGGCTCGAGAGATCTTCAGCAGGATCGGTGCCACCCCGTTTCTCGCGCGCCTCGACCGGACCGCTGCCGCCGCACGGAAGGCTGGCTGATCCGCTCGAGGGCCATCGGGGCGAAGGCATGCCGAGGGCGGTTCTCGCGACTCGGATGGGGTCGTATTAG
>PNBE01000132.1 GCA_003135895.1 Candidatus Dormiibacterota bacterium | reverse complement strand
GACCACTGGTCACCGCAGGGCATGCGCGGACTGGACGCCGCGTTCGTCACCGGTGCGCTCCACGGCGTGACCTTCAGCGCGGCGGCGGGCGATGCCGGGTCGACCAACAACGAGATCGACGGATACCAGCACCCGGAGTTCCCCGCGTCGAGCCCGCACGCCTGGGCGTGTGGTGGCACAACGCTACTTGCGGCTCGAGGTCGAATCCGCACCGAGACGGTCTGGAACGAACTCGCAGGCGGCGCCGGCGCGGCGGGAAGTGGCGTCAGCACCGTGTTCCCGGTTCCCGCTTACCAGGCGGCACTCGGGATCCGCCCACGTTCCGCCGACGGTGGCGCGATCGGTCGAGGGCTCCCTGACGGGTCCGGCAACGCTGATCCCTTGACAGGGTGGAACATCGTGGCCCTCCGGCGGCTCCGGTCGACGGGCGGTACGAGCGCGGTGGCGCCGATGTACACAGCGCTCTGGACGCTGGTGTCCGCACAACTGGGGCACCAGATCGGTCTCCCCCATCCCGCCCTCTACGCGCGGCGCGGACGCGGGTTCAACGACGTGACCTCCGGCGACACCGGAGGTCCGTACCGTGCCGGGCGCGGCTGGGACCTCGCAAGTGGTTGGGGCAGCCCCGACGGCCGCCAGATCGCGCGCGATCTCGGTGTGCGTGTCCAGGGTCCGGACGTGCGCAACCCGCGAATCGGCAGCGGCGAACGCGAGATCGCCTGAGCTCAGGTCCCGAGCAGCGCGGCTGAGCCCGTGGCAAGCGCCACGGGCCGGCCGTCGGCACCGATGACCTCCGCCGTGGTGACCGCGAGGCTTCGGCCCCGGTGCACGACCTTGGCGCGCGCTTCGAGCGTGCTGCCATCGCCGGCAACTGGGCGGAGGAAGTTCACCTTGATGTCCACCGATGCCATCCCCTCACCCTTGGCAAGGGTGGTCTGGGTTGCCAGGGCGAGCGCCAGATCCGCAAGCAGGACGATGAAGCCGCCCTGAGGCCAACCGAACGGTGTGGCGAGCCAGCCGCTCAGGGGCATCGCGCACGACGCCGCACCGAGGGTGGCCCCGGTCGGGGCGATGCCGAGCAGGTGGTGGATGGGTGGCAGCGGCAGCTCTCCGCGAATCTGAGCGTGGATGATCTCGACTCCGCTGCGCGAACTGAATTCGCTCTTGTCGATGCGCGCGCCCGATAGCGGCCGGAGGTACGGATCGGGGCCGTCATCGAAGCCTGCGGGGCGGCTCGTACGCGCCGGCGGTGTCGCGGTACCGCCTCGCGAGGGAGCGCTGGCCGACGCCTCGCCGAAGATGCGCATGCGCGACGTCGTGTACGCGACGAGCTTCCCGTCCTCGTCCACCACCTCGCCCGCCGAGAGCCCCATGGTGCGTCCGCTGTGGAGCGCGCGACCGTGCGCCGTGATCACCGACCCGATGCGCGTCGGACGCAGGTAGGTCATCGACATCTCCGCCGTGGTGTACTGGGTGTGCGCGGGGAGCAGCGACTGCAACGCGCATCCCAGTGCGGCATCGGCCGCCAGCGCGAGGACGCCTCCTGGAACGCCACCGTGTGACCACTCGAACCATGCGGACACGGGCAGGCTGAACGCGGCGGTTCCCTCATCCGCGCCATCGAATGTCAGTCCGGTCAGCCGGCCCATCGGTGGCTGCGATCGCACCAGACGCAGTGCTGCAAGGCCGCTGAGTTCGCGCGCCGACGCGTCGAGTATCTCGCCTCGCACCGGAATGTCGCGCCACAACGCAGGCTCACGGATCATCATCGCCCGAGCTTAGCGATGGCGTGGCGCGAAGGCGCTCAGCGCGGCGGTGGTGCGGGAACCCACGCGATGCCGGTGCACGTCGATGTCGCCACGCTGGTGCCGACCACGGGCGCCGCGTAGCCCGCTGCGCGCACCGTGACGGTGTCGGGAAACCCCGGCAGCGGGATCGGCAGGTGCACCACGCGCGCGACCTCCGCGTACACCCGGCATCCGTCACTGGCGCAGAGAGTGCCCTCGGGAACCTGCGGGTCGTCTGCCGTCTTCAACGCGAGTGGGTTCGCGGCGTCGCGGGGTATCTGCGCCGACTGGTCCGCGGCCTCGATACATGCGCGCTGAAACGCGTACAGCGTGCCCTCGCGATCCTGCGTGCTGATGTCGACGATCTGCACCGCGCACGCCGCGGCGGGCGTTGCCGCCGGGCACGCGCCGGTCGCGTTGTACAGGTACCTGGGGTCGACGGCGTCCGCGCCGGATTGCGCTCCGAGCTGCGCCGCCGACTCGACCCGTCCGGACCACACGAAGAGATACGCGGAGTCCGCCACCAGGCACGTGAGACTGAAGAGGAAGAGCGCGAAGCCGAGCGCGAACACGATCAGTGTCTGTCCGCGCTGGCGCGCCGTCCGCCGCGAACTCACTGGCGAAACGGCGGCGGAAGAGCCTCCGCCTGCGCGTGCAGTGTCGGAGTCCAGAACACACCCCAGGCCAGTGGAGTGTTCGCGAAGTCGAGTGACGCCGAGGCGCTGCACGTGACCACGTCAAGTCCGGATGGCGGGTTGAGCGTCCGGTCGACATATCCCGGGACGACGGCGCCGCCCGGTTTGATCGAGCCGATGTCGCACGACACGTCAGCGTTGGCGGGTGATCCCGGATACGCGACCGGTTTCGCCGGTGGATTCGCGGCGTTGCCACTGTCACCGCCGGACGTGCAGAGCGTCGCCGTCTGCCAGTGGAGCAGGCCGGTGTACGTGGTCATGGTTCCGTAAAAGCTCTCCGCCGCGTAGCGGCAGCCTGTGGGCAACCCGGCGGTCACGAGCGTGGCTCCATGCACGCCGCAGCACCGTGACCCGGCGGGGTCGACCGCGTTCTCAGGAGCCTGGAACCGCGATTGCGCCGCCAGCGCGGTGGCTGCATTGAGCTGTTCCTGCACCGTGACCTGCACCATCACGGCGACGAAATTGCAGATCAGGAACAGCAGAATCGGAATGACCAGCGCGGTCTCGAGGACTGCCTGAGCGTCATCGCCTCGCCGCCTGCTCCGCCTCACGGCGCGAAACGAAGCGTGTGAGTCGTCGCGGAAATGTTTGTCGGAAGCTCGAAGCCGCCTGCTCCAGGGCCGAAGCCAGGCGGCACCAACGACGCCACGAAACCGACCACGCGCACCGTGATCATCGGCGAGTCGCCGCACCCGAGCGGATAGGGCGCGACCTGTCCCGGTGGAGGGGTGACGCAGGCGGGCGGATCGGCTTCGCTGACGCACACGACAACGACACGCGGACCGTCTGCGGCCTGCACCTCCGCCGGCGTCGACGGGCAGTGCTGCGTGCTGTCCGGTGCGCAACCGCCATTGGCGTCTGTGGCGCACCAGCTTTTGATGGCGGTCCCGAACAGGGCGCTGCGCAGCCGTCCGGAGATCGACGCCATCACCGCGCGCGCATCCGGCGCCGTCTCCGATGTCGGGCTCGAGCCTGCAGATGACGCGACCATCGCGGCCTGTTCGACGGCCGACGTCTCGGCCGATGTCTGCACCGCCCAGAGGCCGGCGTCGAGCGCGCCGATGAGGCAGAACAGGAAAAGGGGCAGCACCACCGCGAACTCGACGATGGCCTGGCCGCTTGGGGCGCGTGGCATGCGTCGAAGACGCACCACTCCCTCGAGTTCCCCTCCCATCGCTCCATCGTAGCCGGGCGCGGGGTCCCTACGAGGGAAGCACCACGAATGTCAGGTCGATCGGAATCAGGGCGGTCACCGTCACCGCGTGGGCCGGCTGGTTGGTGGTCGGGTTGATGAGCGTGGTCCAGTTGCCGCTGGAGAAGACCTCGAACACGTAGGGCCCCCCGATCGGCACGCTGCTGAAGCTGAAATTTCCGGCTGCGTCGGCGGTCGTGTAGTAGAAGGGTGCGCTCGTCTGGTACTGCCCTCCGGGCTCGGCCTTGTAGTTGGAGCTGAGCCGGACCCGGCCGGCGACGGGCAGGCCCGTGTGCGTCACCAGGGTGCCCACCACGGTCTGTGGAGCGGCGAGCATCGCCTGGGCCTGCGACGCCTCGGGGCTGGTGGGAAAGCCGGCCACCAGTTGCTGCAGCGCCGCCAGCGCCTCGTGATAGGAGTAGTGGGCGAGATCCTCCTCGCCGGCGGCGAGCAAGGCCGGCGGGAACAGGGTGTCGGCGGTTCGGGTCGCCTGGGCCGAATGCTCGCCGACCACGACGTCCAGAATCGCCACCGCATCGGTGGCGCGCCCCGCGGTGATCAGCAGTCCCGCCTCCCCCGCCTGCGCGATGGGAAGCTGTCGCGCCGCCAGGAGTCCGCTCGGGGTGGCCCCGGCAAGCCTGCCGATCTCCTGGAGTCGCAGGATCGCGTCTGCGTACTGGGCCTGGGCGGCGCCCGCCGTCGCGGTCTTGAAGAGGAGCGCCGCCAGGGCGTCGAGGGCGTGGCTCCGGAGCGCCGGGGTTCGCACCGACCGGTAGAGAGCGACCGCCGCGTCCACCTTCCCCTGGGTGCCAAGCGCCCCCGCCCATGCCATCACGGTTTGCTCGGCGGCTCGTGTGGCAGCGCCGGACGCGTCGGGATCGAGGACGTACAGCGGGCCAGTGCGGGTCGCGATCGCCTCGTCGATGGCGATCGCATTGGCGTAGTAGCCGTGGCTGGCCAGCGTCGAGGCAGTCGATGCGGCCGCCGCCGTGCCGGTCGCAGCTCCGACCACGACGCCGAGCGCGGCTGTGACGGTGCCCCCGATGACCAGCGCAACGATCGGCCATCGCCTCCGGGGATACACCACCGGGTCCGGCCAGGATGGGGGTGCGGGAGGTGGCGGCGGGAGCGCCGGCTGCTGATCCACGTGCGCATAACGTACGTGCGCGCCCCACGGGTTCGCGGCTCCCGATCTCTTGACATCCCTGGACGAGGAAGCAGGGCTCCTGGGCGAGTAGGCTGCGCGCCGAATGATCACTGTGGACGGCGGCGCGTTGACCATCGACGCCGTGGTGCGTGCCGCCAGGGGACGTGAGGCCGTGAGCCTCGATCCCGGGGTGCGGGCGCGGATGCGGCCGGCCCGGGAGGTCGTCGACCGCCTCGATCGCGAAGGCGCCGTCGTCTACGGCGTCACCACCGGGTTCGGGGCGCTGGCGGACCGCGCCGTCGATCCGGCGGACCGTGCGCTCCTCCAGCGATCGGTCGTGCTCAGCCATGCCGCCGGATCCGGTCCCCGCCTGGACGACGAGGTGGTCCGCGGCATGATCCTGCTCCGCGCGCGCACGCTCGCCGCCGGGCTCTCCGGCGTTCGCATCGAACTGGTCGAAGCGCTGCTCGCGTTGCTCGAGGCGGGCATCATCCCGTGGGTCCCGGAACACGGCTCCCTCGGCGCGTCGGGCGACCTGGCACCGCTGGCGGCGATCGCCACAGTCCTGCTCGGTCAGGGATGGGCTGCGGGCGAGGATGGCGGCCGCATCGAGGGGGCTGCCGCACTGCGCGCCCATGGGCTCGCTGTGATCGACGTTGCACCCAAGGAGGGCCTCGCGCTCATCAACGGGACCGACGCGATGACCAGCCTGCTCGCCCTGGCAGTGCACGATATCGAGGACCTGTTGCGCCTCGCGGACATCGCCTGCGCGCTCAGCGTCGAGGCATTGCTGGGGACGACCGTGGCGTACGACGAGCGTGTGATCGCGCTCCGTCCGGCCCAGGGCCAGGCCGACTCCGCGGCGAACCTGCGGGCGCTGCTCCACGAGAGCCCGATCGTCGCCTCGCACCGTCCATCGCGCCACGCGGTCCAGGACGCGTACTCACTGCGCTGCGCGCCCCAGGTGCACGGCGCCGCGCGTGACGTGGCCGGCTTCTGCCGGCAGACCGTCGAGCATGAATTGGCCAGTGTTGTCGACAACCCGGTGGTCCTCGGCGACGAGGTCGTCAGTGCAGGCAACTTTCATGGACAGGCCCTCGCCTACGCGGCGGACATGCTCGCGGCGACGTGCGCCGACGTGGCCGCGATCAGCGAGCGCCGCGTCGACAGGCTGCTCGACCCGGCGCGCTCCCGGGGCCTGCCCGCATTCCTTACACCCGAGCCGGGGCTCAACAGCGGGCTGATGATCACCCAGTACACTGCCGCCGCCCTGGTCGCCTCGCTGCGCCATGCCGCGACGCCCTTCGCGGTCCAGAGCGCTGCGACCAGCGCCGGTCAGGAGGACCATGTATCGATGGGCTACGAGGCGGCGCTGCGCACCCGCCGTTCGGTGGGACTGTTGCGTGTGGTGCTTGCCATCGAGGTGCTGAGCGCGGCCCAGGCGATCGAGATGCGCCATCCACTCCGCCCGGCAGCGGCGACCGGAGCCGTCATCGCCACCCTGCGGAAGCACACGCCGTCGCTCGCCGCCGACCGCATCCTGAGCGGTGACCTGGAAGCCGCCGAAGCCTGGGCGAGCAACGGCGAATGGCGAGACGCGCTGGCCGCCGCCGGGGTTGCGCTGCGATGACCGCCGGCGCCCGCCCGGTTCGCGCGCCGCACGGGAACACGCTCAGCTGCGGCAGCTGGCAGACGGAGGCGCCGCTTCGCTGCCTCATGAACAACCTCGACCCGGCGGTGGCCGAGGACCCGGATTCGCTGGTCGTGTATGGCGGCACCGGGCGCGCGGCACGGTCGTGGGAGTGCTTCGACGCGATTGTCGCGACCCTGCGTTCGCTGCGCGATGACGAGACGCTGCTGGTGCAATCGGGCAAGCCGGTCGGCGTCGCCCGAACCCACGAGCTCGCCCCGCGGGTGCTGATCGCCAACTCGCTCCTGGTGCCGCGCTGGGCCACGTGGGAGGAGTTCTGGCGCCTGGAGGCCATGGGGCTGACCATGTACGGGCAGATGACCGCGGGCTCGTGGATCTACATCGGCACCCAGGGCATCCTGCAGGGGACGTTCGAGACCTTCGAGGCGGTGGCACGGAAGCGATTCGGCGGCAGCCTGCGCGGCCGGCTGGTGGTGACCTCGGGGCTCGGCGGCATGGGGGGCGCCCAACCGCTCGCGGTCACCATGAGTGGCGGAGTAGCGCTCTGCATCGATGTCGACCCCGCGCGGATCCAGCGGCGCCTCGACACCGGCTACGTGGACGAAGTCGCGGACTCCCTCGATGCCGCGGTGCGGCGGTGCGATGTCGCGCGCGAGGAGGAGCGTGCGCTGTCGGTTGCGGTCTGTGCCAATGCTGCGGACGCGCTGCCGGCACTGCTCGAGTCCTCGCTTGCCATCGACGTCGTCACCGACCAGACCAGCGCCCACGATCCGTTGAATGGTTACATCCCGGCAGGGCTCAGCCTCGAGGACGCGGCGACACTGCGGGCGAGCGACCCCGACGAGTACATGCGCCGCTCGCGCGAATCGATGGCGCGGCATTGCGAGGCGATGGTCGAATATCAACGTCGCGGCGCGGAGGTGTTCGACTACGGCAACTCCTTGCGCGACCAGGCAAGGATCGGTGGCTTTGCCGACGCGTTCGCGTACCCGGGATTCGTCCCCGCATACATCCGCGATCAGTTCTGCGAGGGTCGTGGGCCCTTCCGCTGGGTCGCGTTGAGCGGTGACCCGGAGGACATCGCCCGCACCGACGCCGCGATGCTCGAGCTGTTCCCGGATCACGACGGCCTGCACCGCTGGCTCGGCCTCGCCAGGGAGCGGGTGCAGTTCCAGGGACTTCCGGCGCGGATCTGCTGGCTCGGCGCCGGTGAGCGCCACCTTGCCGGGCTCCGCTTCAACGACATGGTGCGCAGCGGCGAGCTGTCGGCACCGGTGGTGATCGGCCGGGATCACCTCGACAGTGGCTCGGTCGCGTCACCGCTGCGCGAGACCGAGGCGATGCGCGACGGTAGCGACGCGATAGCGGACTGGCCCGTGCTCAACGCGCTGCTCAACACCGCGAGCGGCGCGACATGGGTCGCTGTGCACCACGGTGGCGGGGTCGGCATGGGCCTGTCGATTCACGCCGGTGCCCAGGTGTGCGCCGATGGCACCGAGCTCTCGGCGCGACGCTGCGAGCTGGTGCTCACCAATGACCCGTCGACCGGTGTGATGCGCCACGCGGACGCGGGCTACCCGGAAGCGCAGGAAGCGGCGCGCGCCCGCGGCGTACGTGTGCCCATGCTCGACGCGAGATCCGCCGGCGACGCGTGAACGCTCGCGAGTGGCTCGCCGAGGGGGCGGCCGAACCCGACCTGGTGCTGCTCGGCGCGCCCATCTCCAAAGCCTCGATCACTCCGGTGGAGTCATGGTCGACGCCGCCGGCGTTCCGCGCGGCGCTGCAGCGTTTCCCCACGTGGGACGCGGAGCGGTACGTCGACCTCGCCGAGTTGCACGTGCGCGATCTCGGCGATGTGCAGGGCGACCGTGACGATGCCGACGCACGCGCAGCACACGACCGCATCCGGACCGCGGCGGCCGATGCCGCCCGCACGGGGCAGCACGTTGTAGTCATTGGTGGCGACAACTCACTGACGCGTCCGGTGCTGCAGGGCCTCATGAGCGCCGTGACCGGCGCCTGGGGGTTGCTCACACTCGACGCGCACCACGACTGCCGCCCGGCGACTGACGGGTCGCGGAATGGCACGCCGGTGCGCGAACTCATCGAGGCCGGACTGCCGGGCCAGCGGGTTGCCCAGATCGGTATCCACCCGCTCGGCAACGCGCGGGAGCACGCGGACTGGGCGCGCGCGCAGGGAATACACATCTTCCCGCTGCACACCGTGCGTCGAGACGGCATGGACGCTGTCATCGCATCCGCGATATCGCTGCTGGTTGCCCGGGGCGCCGAGCGCATCTACGTGGACTTCGACATGGACGTCATCGATCGCGCGTTCGCACCGGCCTGCCCGGCGAGCCTTCCTGGCGGGATGCACCCGGAGGATCTCTTCCGCGCGGCACATCTGGTCGGCGCCGACCCGCACGTGGTGGCAGCCGACCTGTGCGAGGTGGATGCGAATGCAGATGTGAACGCGATGACGCTGCGACTGATGGCTGCCACCTTTCTCAAGTTCTGCGGCGGGCTCGCCACGCGAGTGCGCAGCCGGCACGCGACGTGAGCGCTCTCGTCGTCCACGGCATCGGAGCGCTGTGCACATGTGATCCTTCGCTCGGCGAGGCTCCCGGTGTGGTGCGCGACGCGGCCCTGGTCGCGCGCGACGGCGTGATTGTGTATGCCGGTCCGGAGTCGGAGCTCGAGCGGTCCGACATCCCGCGCGGAGCGCTCGAGATCCACGCTCGTGGCGCCGCCGTGCTTCCCGGGTTCGTCGACGCGCACACGCACATCGTCTGGCTCGGTGATCGCGGCGATGAGTACGCGCAGCGTGCGGCGGGAGTGAGCTACGAAGAGATCGCCGCGTCAGGCGGGGGAATCCGCGCTACCGTTCGCGCCACCGCCGCGGGCAGTGTCGAGGAGCTCGCGACCGCCGGTCGCGAGCGGGCACGACGCATGCTCGCCGGCGGGACGACCACCGTCGAGGTCAAGAGCGGCTACGGGCTCGACCACGACGCCGAGATGCGCCAGCTCGACGCGGCCGATCGGCTGCGCCGGTGGGAGGACCTCCCCGATGCGGTGGTGACATACCTCGCGTTGCACGCCCTTCCCGATGGCCCGCGCGACGCATATGTCGACGATGTCTGTTCGCGCGGCGTGGCCGATGCCGCGAAGCGCGCGAGCTTTGTCGACGCGTTCTGCGACGCCGGTGCGTATACCGTGGCCGAATGTGAGCGACTCTTCACCGCTGCCAGGGGTCACGGGCTCCGGCCGAAGATCCACGCGGAGCAGCGCTCCCGCAGCGGCGGAGCACTGCTCGCGGCGCAGGCCGGGGCGGTGAGCGCCGACCACCTCGAGCACGCCACCAACACCGATCTCGAGGCGCTCAGCAGCGCGGGTGTCGTTGGGGTGATCCTGCCCGGCGCCTCGCTGGTCCTCGGCGGTCCCCCACCACCCGGCCGGCGCCTCCTCGAGGCGGGCTGCAGGGTGGCCGTCGCAACCGACTGCAACCCGGGAACCTGCTACAGCGAATCGATGCCCCTGATGATCTCGCTGGCGGTCGCGCTCGGCGGACTCACGCCCGCCCAGGCCCTGGTTGCGGGCACGAGCGGTGGCGCCGCCGCACTTGGCCTGGCAGACCGGGGCGTCCTGCGCCGGGGGTTCCGCTGCGACGCGGTCATTCTCAAGACCCCCAGCTGGGTCGACGTCGCCTATCACCTGGGTGGCGACATCGTGGCCAGCGTGATCCTTGACGGCCGCTTGGCGGTACCCTCGAAGACCTGATGCTCACCGAATCGACCCGTCGGAGCCGGCCAGGCCGCCGCGCGCCGGGCGCAGTCCTGCCCCGCCTGGTCGGCCAGGACCTCGAGGTCCAACTCGCCGGCGGCGAGACGCGCACCTACGTCAACCTCGACATGGCCGCGAGCACGCCGGCCATGGAGGCGGTCGCNNGTCATCTTTGTCCGAAACACGACCGAGGCCATCAACCTGCTGACCCACTGCCTGGTGCTGCGACCGGGCCATGCCGTGCTCAGCACGATCGTCGAACACCACGCCAACATGCTGCCCTGGCGGCGGCTCGCGCGCGTCGAGTTGCTCGATGCGCCGGGGTCCCCCGAGCAGCTGCTCGCCGACCTGCGCCGTGCCCTGGAGAATCGCCACCGCCCGATCGGCGTCGTCGCGATCACGGGCGCGAGCAATGTCACCGGCGAGGTCTTCCCCATCGCAGAGATCGGCCGGCTCGCGCATGAGCACGGAGCACTGCTCGCGGTTGACGCCGCCCAGCTGGCACCGCATCGATCCATCGACATGGTGGCGATGGGCATCGATTTCCTGGCGCTCTCGGGCCACAAGATGTACGCGCCCTTCGGTGGCGGGGCGTTGATCGGGCCGTCAGCGGTGCTTGGTGATGCCGAGCCGATGCTCGCCGGCGGCGGCGCGGTGACTTACGTGACCACCGACGACGTGCAGTGGGCGCCGCTGCCGGATCGTCATGAGGCGGGCAGCCCGAACGTGGTCGGCGCGATCGCGTTGGGCGCGGCGTGCACGGTCCTCGACCGCACCGGCATGGCCCACATCGGCNNACGGCCCTGACGTCGACCGGCTGGGTGTGAGCACCTTCACCGTCGACGGGATGCATCACGCGCTGGTGGCGTCGGTGCTCAGCGCCGAGTACGCGATCGGCGTGCGCCACGGCTGCTTCTGCGCGCACCCGTACATCACCCACCTGCTCGGCGTGAGCATCGCCGACGCTCACACCATACGCGAGCGCCTGCGTCGCGGTGAGCACCAGGAGATCCCGGGTGCGATCCGCGCGTCGTTCGGGATCGGGACCAATGTCGAGCACATCGACCGCCTTGTTGCCGCGCTACGCGAGATCACCACCCGCGGACCGCGCCTCGAGTACGTCGCGGATCCGCATACCGGCGACTACCTGCCCGTCAGTGACCAGCGACGCCTCCCGGTGTTCGACTTTCTTCCGCCTCTGGAGGCGATGGCGACACCGTCGGGTTGCGGCCAGTTCTGACCGGTCAGTCGCGAATCGCGAGCTCCGCTTCCAGCTCGGACACCCTGGTCACCGGCGCACGGCACACGAATCCGCGGCACACATAGGCCGCTGGCGCGCCGTCCACGGGGGTCCTGCCCTCGAGGAGTGGCACGTCGCCGGGGGGTCCCCACGCGAGCACGGTGAGTGGGTCGAAGTGTTGTTGCGCGACCCCGAGCAGGGCGCGGGTTCGGGTGTCGCCGGGATCGCCAGCGATTGCGACCTCCCGCATCGGTCCGACCGCCAGTTCCATCGCTGCAGCGAGCCCGGCGACGGCCAGCGGCGCCCGCGCGACCACGCTCGCCAGCGGGGCGATAATCTCCATGGCGCGGGCGTGCCAGCGCTCCTCGCCGGTGAAGGCGTGCACCCGGCAGAAGAGTGTCGCGGCCACTGACTGTCCGGCACTCACCGGGTTGTCATCGATCGTGCGCGGCCGGACGATGAGCGGCTCGGAGTCGTCGGCGGTGTCGAAGTAGTTGCCGTCTGCGTCGCGATGCTGCTCGACGATGCGCTCGCAGAGACCGAGCGCGGCGATGAAGTAGCGCGGCTCACCGGTCGCCTCGTAGAGCGTGAGCAGTGCGTCGCCGAGGTTGGCGGCGTCATCGAGAAACCCGATGATCCTCCCCTCGCCACCATTCCAGACGCGATACACGACGCCGTCTCGCATCAGGTGGTCGAGCACAAAGTCGGCGCAGGAGCGCGCGACGGCAACGTAGTCGGGCCGTTCGAGGGCGGCGCCAGCCTCGGCGAAGGCGCGGACGGCGAGCGCGTTCCACGCGGTGATGACCTTGCCGTCGCGCTCGGGAGCCGGGCGCGATGTGCGCGCCATCCTGAGTCTCGTGCGAATGTCCTCGAGGCGATCTTGCAGCGCCGGCGCCTCGAGCGACATCGATCGGGCGACCTGTNNCCGAAGATCCGCGCGGCGACGGCACCATCATCCGCGCCGAGCGTGTCTCGCAATTGCGCCGGTGTCCAGACGAAGAAGGCGCCCTCCCCACCGGGACTGTCGGCGTCCTGCGACGCGGCGAAGGCGCCGCCGGGAAGGCGCAGCTCGCGCGCCATGTAGTCGAGCGTTCGCGTGCACACCTCGAGCATGTCGTCACGCCCGCTGACCTGATACGCATGAAGGTACACAGGAGCCAGGAGCGCGTTGTCGTAGAGCATCTTCTCGAAGTGCGGCACCGCCCAGCGCGCGTCAACGCTGTACCGATGAAAGCCACCGCCCACCTGGTCGTGGATGCCGCCGCGGGCCATCGCGTCGAGGCTGAGGACCGCTGCATCTCGGACCGCCGTGTCGCCGTTGACCCGTGACCTGCGCAACATCAGGTCGAGCGCCTGAGGGTGCGGGAATTTCGGCGCCGCCCCGAAGCCCCCGTGCGCTCGATCGGTTTCAGCTGCGAGCTTTCTCGCCGCATCGTCGAGCAGCGCCGCGGTCGGCTCACCCGCCGCCGGAAGCTGGCGCGGCGCGACCGCCTCGCGCACCTTCTCGCCCATGGCGCCGATCTCGTCGCGCTGAGCATGGAAGGCGGCGGCTGCTGCCTGGAGCACGGCCGGGAAGCCATGCATGCCCGGGCGATCCTCCGGCGGGAAATATGTGCCGCCGAAGAACGGCAATCCGTTCGGCGTCAGGAAGACGGTCAGCGGCCAGCCACCGGGGATGCCCATCGCCTGGGCGGCGCTCATGTACACCGAATCGACGTCGGGACGCTCCTCGCGGTCGACCTTGATGCTCACAAAGAGTGCATTCATGATCGCAGCGATCTCGGCGTTCTCGAACGACTCGTGGGCCATCACGTGGCACCAGTGACACGCGCTGTAGCCGATCGAGAGCAGCACCGGGCGGTCGTCACGTCGCGCCTGCTCGAATGCCGCGTCTCCCCACGGATGCCAGTCGACCGGGTTCTCGGCGTGCTGGAGCAGGTACGGACTCGACTCGGTTGCGAGGCGGTTGGCCATCACGGCCACGCTAGCGGAAGCGGTCCTGGCGGCGCCGCTCCCTCAGGCGCCGACCCGGCGTGGCACCAGCCGGATCATGCCGAGCAGGGCGGCGGCGGACGCGATCAGCGTCACCGCACCGATCCCGATCCAGCGCCACACCAGGGCGGCGTCCCGGTAGGCGGGAGGTGCTGGAAGCGCCTGGAGCACGTGCTCCCGGAGGCCGTCGGAGGTGCCGGCGTACAAGGCGTGGCGGGCCGAGTCGGCCGAGAGCGAGTAGACCGAATCGGGGAGTCCGGCACCGGCACGGATCCAGTCGTCACCCCCGTCGGTGCTGATCAGGACCCCGTACCCGTCGGTGCCGAGATAGATGGCAGCGCTGAGCGGCTGCGTGAACGCGGTCACCGAAGTGATCCGCGGGACGCCCTGGACCGCGCTCGCCGGGAGCAGCAGCAGCGCCTGCTTCCAGTCGCCGTCCTGCCCGCGACGCCACACCGTGCCGTCCGTGCTCACCGCGACCACAACGCCGGGCAGCGCCGCCGGTGCCGCGATCAGGTCGGCTCCGGCGCCGAGGTCGGGCGAGCCTGGATCAATGACGCCGGGGCCGCTCTGCGCGACGTTGGCGATGTGCACCACCCTCCCGCCGGCGTCGATCTCCCAGCGCTGTGTCCCGACGGTCACCACACCGGTTGGCGGGAAGCCGGCACCGGGCGGCGCGGTCGTGAAGTTCTTCCCACCGTCGATCGAGCGCAGCGTCTCCCCCAGGCCGGTGCGCACCAAGATCGTGTCACCTGCAGCAGCAACGCGCGTGATGGCCTCGCCCTGCAGCGCGACAGGGCTCCACCACGCCGCCGCCCATGCAGGCGCGTTGCCGGCAACCAATGCAGTCAACACGCCGCACAGAGCTGCACTCAGCGCGAGCGCACGCCTGCGGCGATCAGAGCCCATACAGCCCCTGGACGATGCCGAACTGCAGCGCGATGTCGGCCACGGCGTGGATGATCACCGCGGGCCACAGCGAGTTGGTGCGGCGCACCAGCCAGCCGAAGCCGAGGCCCACGAGGAAGGTGATCGGCACAAACGGCGCCTCGGGTCCGCCATAGCTGATCGCCAGGTGGGCGAGCCCGAACACCGCCGCCTGGCAGACGTTGGCCCACCTCGGGCTCATGGTGCGCTCCAGCGCTCCGAGCAGCAGGCCGCGGAACTGCACCTCCTGCGAGAACGCCTGCAGCGCATTCGCCGGCCCAAGGTATGGGAAATCCCGGCCGATGGCGACCGGTTGCAGCGCCACCCGCCCAAGCACCCCGGCGGGCAGCGCGAGGCCGAGGCCGATCAGGACGGCGGACCCGAGCACACCGGCAGCGAGACCGCCGAGGCCGAGGCGACGCATGCGCAGCGATGGTCGCCACTCCGGGGCGACGAGCTTCCAGGCCGCGAGCGCGATGAGCAGCGTGCCGGCGGCCTGGGCCACGGAAGCCCAGAAGACCTGGGCGTCGAAGCTGCCCGAGCGCGATCCGAGCAGGTCGAACAGGATCTGGGGGCCGGCAGAGAGCAGCGTGTACGTGGCCGCCACCGCGGCAAGCGCCAGGAGAATCGGGCGCGCCGGCTCGAGACGTCGCACAAACACCGACGGCAGCGCGATGAGGACCGACGCGACACTGAGGCGGGCCAGGTACGGATCGACCCCGTTCGGATCGCTGAAGGTGATCGGCACCAGCAGCGCCGCACCAAGTCCCAGCTCGGCGATGACCAGCGTCGCCGCCGCCGGCCACCAAGGCGATGCGCGGTAGCGGACCAGGCGCGCCCGGAGCGCGTCAGTCGCCACGGGTGTCCGGGGCGCTCAACTGCGAGCTCCCGCGTCGAATCTGATCGGCAATTGCTTCGAGCGCAGCCCGGCCGGGCTGCGTGCCGTAGCCGGGAGGAAACCGAAAACCGAAGCCGTCGTGAGCGCGTCTGGGGATGAGATGGATGTGCACGTGCGCCACCTCCTGGCCGGCGGCATCTCCGTCGGCGACGTAGACGCTGACTGCCTCGACCGGAAGTGGGCTGGCTCTCAGGGCCTGATTGAGGTCGGTCGCGACCGACCACAACCTGGCGAGAATGGCGCCATCGAGTTCCGGAATGAGTTTGGCGTGAGCACGCGGCACGACCAGAAGATGGCCTGGCTGTACCGGCCGGATATCCATGATCGCCACGACCAGCTCGTCCTGGTGAAGGAAGGTCGCCGGAGCGTCGCTATGGACGATCGCGCAGAAGATGCAGTCGGCCGTCTGCGGATCCGAGGGTGGCATCGTCCCCGCATCGTACCGATGGCGCCGACGCCATCAGATCCGGGGGCGAGGCGGTGCCTACGCGGCCCGGTCGGCCCGCCGACTCCACCAGCGCAGCAGGGACAGCTCTTCCTCGTGCGCCGCGGCACCAAGCCATGCGCGCCACTCGCGTTCGAAACCCTCGGGGGCGCTAAACAGCGCCGCCCACTTCCACTCCGGCGGAAGTTGGGAGGTCAGATCGGTCAACGGGCTCTTGTCTTCCATGTTCTCTCTGGTTCCTGCCGGTCAACATTCCGGCACTGATCAGGTTTTCCCCGAGAGGCCTCCGCTAAACAAACCACCTGAACCAGCCCCGTCCAGTACGCTTCGCGCCGCTATGAGCGTCACAGTTCTGGTGGGCGGCCAGTGGGGCGATGAAGGCAAGGGCAAGGTCATCGACCTGCTCGCCGACACCGTCGACATGGTCATCCGCTCGCAGGGCGGCAACAACGCCGGCCATACGGTCGTCACCGGTGGCAAGGAACACCGCTTCCACCTGATCCCGAGCGGCATCCTCTATCCGAAGACGACCTGCATCATCGGCCACGGCGTGGTCGTCGATCCGAAGGCCTTCCTCCAGGAGCTTGATGAGGTCCAGTCCGGCGGTATCCCGGCGCAGAACCTGGTCATCAGCGAACGGGCGCACATGGTGATGCCCTATCACCCGGTGCTCGACAAGCTCGGCGAGGAGATGCGTGGTGACGACCGCCTCGGCACCACGTGGCGCGGCATCGGCCCCGCATACGAGGACAAGGTGCGACGCATCGGCTTCCGTATCGGGGACCTGCAGAAGCCGGCATTCCTCGAGAAGAAGCTGCGCTTCGTGCTCCGGCTCAAGAACGAGAGCCTCACCCGGCTGTACGGCGCGGAGCCGTTCAACGAGCGCGAGATCCTCGACGAGTATCTCGGCTACGCGGAGCGCATCGATCCGTACATCCGCGACATCTACCCGCTCATCCAGGATGCGCTCACCGGCAACAAGCGCATCCTTCTCGAGGGCGCTCAGGGAGTGATGCTCGACATCGACCTCGGCACCTATCCGTATGTGACATCATCGTCACCAACTGCGGGCGGCGCATGCACCGGCAGCGGCATCCCGCCGTCGCGCGTCACCCGGACTGTCGGAGTGTTCAAGGCGTACACAACGAGAGTCGGCTACGGACCCTTTCCCACGGAGCTGACCAACTCGCTCGGCGACCATCTTCGCGATGTGGGCGCCGAATACGGCACCACAACCGGCCGCGCCCGCCGGGTGGGATGGTTCGACGCGGCGGTGTCGCGCTACGCGGTTGCCACCAACGGCATCGACGCGATGGTGCTCACCAAGGTCGACGTGCTCGACGACTTCGAGACGCTGAGGATCTGCACGGGGTACATGAGCAAAGGCGAGTACTGGGACCATCCGATGGCCAACATCTCGCACCTCAAGCACGTCGAGCCGATCTACGAGGAATTCCCGGGGTGGATGTCGCCGACACGGGAATGCCGGCGTTACGAGGATCTCCCGGAGGCGTGCCGTGCCTACATCGATCGAGTGGGTGCGCTCTGCGGCGCGAGCGTCAACGTGGTGTCGGTCGGCCCCGACCGGGAGCACACCCTGGTGCGCACCTCGCTGCTGGACTGACGGCGCTCCGGCGTCGGAAGCTGCCACAGGAAAAGTGGCAGGGGGCGGAGGGCCACCCCCTGCCGGTCAGGAAGGGATAGGGAGAGTTTCAAAATGAGTGTCGACGGCCTCGCAGCGCTGCTATCGCAGTGCCGTTGGCCGGTGCACCAACCTACCTCTGCAGGCATTATATCAAGCGCCTATTCTCGACCGCCCCTGGCTCACGGCCCGGCACCCCAGGGCGGGATGATGGACTGCGCATGACGACCACACTAGGACGCGTCCGCGCCCCTGAGCTCCGTGGCGCCGGGGGCTGGATCAACACAGACCACCCGCTCACGCTTCGCGATCTTCGCGGACGGGTCGTGCTGCTCGACTTCTGGACCTTCTGCTGCATCAACTGCCTTCGCGTGATCGAAGAGCTGCGCCCGCTCGAGGAGCGTTTCGGTGATCGCCTCGTGGTGATCGGCGTGCACTCCCCGAAGTTCCCGCACGAGTCAGACCACGCCGCTGTGGCGCGCGCGGTCTTCCGCCACCGCATCGCCCACCCTGTGCTCGACGACCCGGAGCTGGAGACGTGGCAGCAGTACGGCGTGCGCGCCTGGCCGACGCTGGTGGTCATCGACCCGGACGGCCACCTGGTCGCCATGGCCTCGGGTGAGGGGAATGGACCAGCCCTCGAGGGCGTCGTCGCACAGCTCCTCGACGGCCGGAGCGATCTGGCCGTCGGGCCGGCGTTCACGCCGGTGCCGCTCGGCCGCAAGCACACCCTCGCCTTCCCCGGCAAGGTCGCCTCGGACGGCGAGACGAGGCTCGCGATCTCGGACACCGGCAATGATCGAATCCTCGTCTGCGATCTCGACGGGAGCGTCCGCCACGAGTTCGGCGGTTTCCACCAGCCGCAGGGGGTTCGATTCGACGGCGAACGGCTGCTGGTGTGCGACACCGTCGCCGGGGAGCTGGTGGCCGTCTCGCTGCCCGATGGTGAACGTCGGGTCCTGGCGTCAGGCCTGCGGTCGCCTTGGGACGCGCTGGTGTTGCCCGGCGGGCGGATCGCCGTCGCCGAGGCGGGCTCACACCGGATCGTCACCGTGCCCGGCGAAGGCGGACCGATCGAGGTGCTTGCCGGAAGCCGCGCGGAGGGGCTGCGCGACGGGCCGGCGCGAGAGGCGCACCTGGCGCAGCCGAGCGGGCTCACCGCGATCGCGGCCGGCGCGATCGCCTTCGCCGATTCCGAAGTCTCGGCGCTCCGGGTCATCCGCGATGGAAGGGTGGAGACCCTCGTCGGGACCGGTCTCTTCGACTGGGGGAGCGACGACGGCGATCGGACCGGCGCCAGACTGCAACACCCACTCGGCGTCGCTGCCCTCGCCGGTGGCGCGATCGCCGTGGCGGACACGTTCAACTCAGTGCTGCGCATCTGGGAGCGCGGCATCCTGCGGACCGTGCCGTTGCGCGAGCCGGTGGACGAGCCCGGCGGCCTCGACGTGCTGCCGGACGGCCGCCTTGTGGTCGCCGACACCAACGACCACCGGCTGATCACGGTCGACGTCAACACCGGTGCGGTTGCCGAGATCCACATCCGCGACACACGGGAAACTGAGCAGATCCTCGGGAGCGCGTTCTCAGGACCGGCCGGGGCGAGGCTCGCAGTCACCGCTGACGTCGACCTCGGCGGCGCCGACCTCGATCCCCACCAGGGCCCGCCGGTTCACGTCAACGTGAGTGCGGACCCGCCGACGCTGCTGGCGGCCGGGTCGCGATCGTGGGCACTCGACGCTCTCCCGGTGGCCGTCGAGCTGCGCCTGGGAAGCCCCGGGAGCGGCGTGCTGACCGTGGACGTCATCGCGTCGACGTGCCAAGGCGACGTCTGCACGATCCGGCGGAGCACCCGCGAGCACACCCTCACGGTCTCCTAGCGGCCTCAGGCGGAGGGCGTCTGCTCGGAGCCGGCCCAGGCCATGAGCGGCTCGGGCGTCGGACGGGGCAAGCGCACGTCGACGGTGGCGAGCAGGTCGCCTGCGCCACCACCCTTGAGATGCGGCATCCCCAGCCCACGTAGTCGCAGGCGAGCGCCGTTCTGCGTTCCCGGCGGGATGGAAAGTTGAGCGGTCGTTCCCCGGAGCGTCGGAACGGCGACGGTGCCACCGGCGATCGCGGTGGCCAGTGGCGTCGCCACGCGGACGGTGAGGTCGTCGCCATGTCGTGTGAAGACTGGGTGCGGCTTGATGTGGACGCGGATGAAGAGGTCGCCTCGCGGCCCACCGCCTCGACCCGCGCCCCCCTGGCCGGCGGCTCGGATCCGGGCGCCCTCGTGAATCCCGGCAGGGATCTTCACCTCAACTCGGCGCGGACCGTCGGCCGAGCTCAGGTCGACGGTGAGCGTCGATCCGTTGAAAGCGTCCTCGAGGCTGATCTCAGCTTCACCCTCGACGTCCGGGCCACGCCTCGCAACCCGACGGCGCGGGCGACCCGTGCTGAACCCCTCGGGTGCCTCGGCGCCACCAAAGAACTGCTGGAAGAAGTCGCTGAACGGCGACCGGTCGCCGAACATGCCCTCGAGCTCCTCGGGCGAGGCCGTCCGGTACCCGAATTGCTCGTTCCCTCCGAAAGGATTGGGTCCGGGGCGGCCGGCACGCTCCCACTGCTCGTACTCCTGCCAGCGCGGCCCGAGCTCGTCGTACTTCTTCCGCTTCTCCGGGTCACCGAGCACCTCGTTGGCCTCGTTGATCTCCTTGAATCGGTCCTCAGCTGCCTTGTCGCCTTGGTTGACGTCCGGGTGATGCTTGCGGGCGAGCTTGCGGAAGGCGCTGCGGATCTCTTTCTCGGTGGCCGTCCGCGGAACGTCCAGGATCGCGTAGTAATCCTTGAAAGTCGTTGGCATCTGGATCGCACATACCTCGGCGGGGCGACCGCGAAACCCGTAACCCGCGGTATTCTTGGGCCGTCTCCCCGATTGCGGCGCGAGACCTCGCGGCGCCGTCGCCCCCAACTCGACCCACTCAAGCGCCCTGCACTGAGAACTCACCCCACCCGATCCTGTCCGTCCGCCACGCCCCCGGCACGCCTGCGCCGGCGGTCCCTGGGTGCGGTGCTCTTCGTCGTCTCTCTGCTGGCGGGATGGGCGACGTTCAGTGCCCCCGTCTCGGCTGCTCAGGTCGGGTTTGTGGCGACCGGCCAGCTGCCGGGCCTCGGGTCGGGGAGGATCTGGAGCGTCGCGGTCGAGCCGTCGGTGCCGAGCACGATTCTTGCCGGAACCGACCACGGCGCGTACGTCTCGCATGACACTGGGGCCACCTGGAGCCTGACGCTGGGCGGCGTCCGGGTCTGGACGGTCGGTTTCGGCGTCCGCACCCCCTCCCAGGCTCTCGCCGGGACCGATGGCAAGGGCGTCTTGGCCAGTGTCGACTCTGGCAACACCTGGGTGGACGCGTCGAGCGGACTCGTCGACCTCGATGTTCGCTCGCTGGCATTCGGCCTCGACGGAATCGCCGCCGGCACCAACGCGGGAGTTGCGCTCAGCCCGAACGGCAGGATCTGGCACGCCGGCGGCCTGGACCGGTACTCGATCGCGGCGGTGGCGGTGGCAGCCAACTACCCGCAGTTCACGGTGCTCGCCGGCGCCGACGGGGCGATCAACGGAACGCTCGCAACCGGGTACCTCTTCAGCAGCAGCGGCGGGGGCGCATGGGAGGTTCTGCAATCCGGGCTGCCCTCGGGCGCCGTCGTGTCATCGATCACCGCCGGGCAGATCGATGCCGCGGTCCCGAAGCGGCCGCTGATCGTCGCGACGTCCCAGGGCATCTTTCGGAGCGGCGACGGGGGTGCTACCTGGACGGCGGGAACCGGGGTGCCGGCGGCGCTGACACTAACCGTGGCGCAGTTCGGGCCGCTTGATCCAAACCTCGCCTACGCCGGGGCCGACTCCGGCGGAAGCACCGGGGGTGACTTCTTTCGCTCGACGGACGGCGGCCTCACGTACCACAAAGCGGACACCGGACTTCGCAGCGGGAGCAAGAACGTCGACGCCATTGCGGTCGCCAACACCACGCCACCCGAGGTGATCGTGGCGGTCAATCCGCCAAGTGGCGGCAGCCACGTGTACCTCGAGAGCGACACCACCGCCCCGGCTCCGCCGCAGCTGGTCGCCGAGTCGCCAGGGGCGGCGGTGCCGTCGTCGGTGCCGACCCCGATTCCCACCGCGACCCCCGTTCCCCAGGCGGTCAAACCTGCATCGACCTCACCTCCGGCAAGCGGCATTCAGCGGTTCGCTCAGGCCGCGTTCCACTGGCCCACGCCGCTGGTGTACGAGGTTTTCTTCGTGTTGCTCGCGCTCTACGTCTACATCCGGTGGCGGCAGCGCTACTACGTCGAAGGACCTCCCTAGCACTCGCCGACCTACGCTAGCGCCGTGATTGGGGTGTCGGCGGGTCCATCGATTCCGCTCGCGTTTCTCGCGGGGCTGGTGTCGTTCCTCTCGCCGTGCGTGTTCCCGCTGATGCCCGCGTACGCCGCATACCTGAGCGGGCGGGCGGGTCAGCCGGCACTTGCCGTGGCGTCCGGTGGAACCTTGTCGACCTCCAGCCGGAGTTCGGCGATGACCACCGGAGTCGCCTTTGTCGTCGGCTTCAGCGTCGTGTTCATCGCCGAGTACTACCTGCTGGAGGGGGTGCTGGCCATCACCGTCTTCCAGCGCAACCTCGACCTCGTCAATAGGGTTGCCGGCGCGATCATCATGGTGCTCGCGCTCCAGACCATGGGGGTGTTGCGCTTCGGCTGGCTGGAGCGGGAGCGCCGGTTCCACATGCGTGTCTCGAGCGGCGCGGCGGGTGGCCTGCTCCTCGGCCTCACCTTCGCGGCGGGCTGGCTCCCCTGCCTCGGGCCCCAGCTCGGTGCCATCCTCACCCTCGCGCAGAACCGTGAGTTCGGCGGGCTGCCGTTCATGGTCGTCTACTGCCTGGGGCTGGCGATCCCGTTCCTGCTGGTCGCACTCCTGGCCGACCGGCTTCAGGGGGTCCTTCGGAGCATCAACCGCCACCTCCGGGTGATCAGCATCGTCGCCGGCGTGATCCTCTTCGGCTTCGGCCTGCTCATGGCCACCGGACAGCTGACCGTGTTGAGCGGGCTCTCNNGGGAGCCACACGGTCACGGTCGTACCCACGCCCTCGGTGCTCAGGATGACGATGTCGCCGCCCTGCGTGCGCGCCAGTCCCTGCACGATGCTGAGACCCAGTCCGCTCCCGCCTTCCTCGCGCGCCCGCGTCTTCTCGCCCCGGTAGAAGCGCTCGAACACGTGGGGCAGATCGGTGGCTGAGATGCCGGGGCCGTCGTCACGCACGTCGAGCTTGGCCCAACTGCCCTCCACGGTCGCGGTCCAGTGCTGCGGGGCACCGTGTGCGTACTTGCATGCGTTGACGAGCAGGTTGCGCACGATCGTGCTCACCGCCCCGCGGTCCGCATGCACCAGCAGCGGTGCCGGACCCAGGTTGCGCTCCACGACGGCGGGCATGCCCGGCACGCCCTCGTCGAGCAGTCCGCTGACCGCCGCGTTGAGGTCGAAGTCCTCGGGGTGCGACTCGCGCTGCGCATCGAGTCGAGCCAGCGTGAGCAGGTCGAGCACCAGCACGCGCATGCGCTCGGACTCGCCGCTCATGGCCTCCAGTGCGGCGTCGAGCGCGGCGGGTTCACGGCCTGCGCCTCTGCGCAACACGTCGATGTAGCCCTTGAGCGCGGTCAGCGGTGTGCGCAGCTCGTGTGAGGCGTCGGCGATGAAGCGNNGTAAAGGCTTCCTGGATGCGGTCGGCCATGTGGTCGAAGCTGCTCGCGAGCTGGCCGACCTCGTCGTTGCTCGGCGTGAGCCGGCTGCGCGCATTGAGATCACCGGCTGCGAGTTGCTCGGCGGTTGCGGTCAGGCGACGCATCGGGCGGAGCGTCCGTCCCGTGACCAGTACGCCGAGCACGAGCGCCAGCAGCAGGGTCACGATGCCACCTGCGGTGATCAGCAGGATCTCGTCGTGGAGCACGCTGGTGATCGGCGCCATCGAGACCGAGAGCTGTGCGACACCACATGCGCCGCTGCCGGCGACGACGGGGAAGCCCACCACGAGTTGATCCGCTCCGTTGGTGGTGATCTGCACGGCGCTGGAGCGCGTGCCTCGTGTCACCACCCCATGCAGCACAGCGGCATCGAGGGTGGGCGGGTTGGCTCCCGCGGGCGCGACCGCTTCCTCGGTGAGGTTGTTGTTGTAGACGACCACCTGCACGGTCTGGCCGGTCACCGTCGACACGGCACTGGCCACCGCCTGGCCGACCAGTGCGGGCTGGGTCGCACAAAGACGCAGGATCGAAGTCCTGGTGGCGCCCAACGCCCTTTCCTTGTTCGCGAACAGCCGCTTCGCCGAGTTGAAGTTGGCCTGCAGCTCACCGACGCGGTTGCTGATGAGGCTCGCCCGCAACGTGAGGTACTGATACCCCGCAAGCAGCATCAGCAACGGCACGAGCAGCGCGATGAAGGTGAGAGTCAGCCGCCATCGCAGCGTCGCGAGGGCGTGTCCGATGCGACGCACGTTCTACCGCGCCGCGGCGTCGCTCCCATCGACGGTGCTGCGCAGCCGGTAGCCGACGCCGCGAACGGTCTGGATCCGCTCGTGGGCCGTGTCGCCAAGCTTGGTGCGCAGGTAGCGGATGTAGACCTCGATGTTGTTCTCGTCGCCGAAGAAGTTGTAGCCCCACACCTCGTCGAGAATGCGCTGACGCGGAAGGACCTGGTCGGCGTTACTGGCAAGGTACAGCAGAAGATCGTACTCGCGGACCGAGAGATCGACCTTGCGGTCACCGGCGCGAACCTCGCGGGTCGCTGTGTCGATGCTGAGGTCGCCGGCGTGGATGACGCGGGTGAGGTCGGGGTTGCGCCGGCGCAGCACCGCTCGCATCCGGGCGAGCAACTCGGCGAAATCGAAGGGCTTGACGAGATAGTCGTCGGCGCCGAGCTCGAGTCCCGTGATGCGATCGCTGGTCTCGTCTCGCGCGCTGAGGATGATGATCCCGCGTGCGCGGTCCCCCGACAGGGCGCGGCAGAGCTGCCAGCCGTCGACTCGCGGCATCATGAGGTCGAGGACGACCAGGTGTGGCTTGAACTCGTCGACGACTCGGAGGGCCACGTGACCGTCCGCCGCGGTTCGCACGTCGTACCCCTCGTGACGCAGCCCGAGCGCAATGAAGTCGGTGATGCTCTGCTCGTCGTCCACGACGAGGATGCGAGTCGGCCCACTCATTGCTTCGAGTATATGAGTAGCCCTGCCACAACTCCGCCACGAGATGATCTCAGAAAGCGTTTCTCAGCGCACTCTCAGCAGGAGAAAGCGATATCGGAGCAGCCGATTACACTTGGTCGGTGAAGCAAGCAACGCGCCCGCGCGCCCGGGCCGCCGAGGGCCTCGGCATCGCCGAGATTCACTCTCACACCCTCGCGAGTGACGGGATGGTGAGTGCCGTAGAACTGGTTCGCGCTGCGGCCGCCATCGGATTGCAGGTGATCTGCATCACCGACCACGACACGATCTCCGGGCTGGGAGCGGCGATGGAGGCCGGCGCGGAGCTCGGCGTGGACGTTGTTCGGGGCGAGGAGGTCACGGCGTCGTTCCCTCCCGGAATCCACATCGTCGGGCTGTTCCTGGACCGCCAGGTCCGCATGCATATGTCTGTTGAGGACACGGTTGACGCGATCCACGACGCGGGCGGGCTGGCCGTGATCGCCCACCCGTTCATGCCGACCTGGTTCGCGTCGATGACGCCGGGGAAGGCCCGGGCCCTGCTCGAGAGCCGCCGCGTGGATGGGATCGAGCTCCGCCACACCGCCCCGGTCCTCCCCAGGACCTGGGGCCTGCTCGACACGTTCTACGCCGAGCACCGGGAGCGGCTCGGGGCGGCGCTTGGCGCCGGCGACAGCCACTTCGGAGAGCACGACCTCGGGCGGGTGCTGACCGTGTTCCCAGGGAAGACCGCCTCGGACCTTCGCCTGGCTATCGAGAATCGGACGACGTCACCGCTGTCTGGCGCCGTGTCACCGTCGCCACCACCGCTTCGGATGCGGCTCGCTCAGCAGTATCGATCCATGGTCTGGCTCGGCGGGGAGCGACGTGCGGGGCGGGTCGGCGGCGGCGCAGGTCCGTCCGGAGGGTCGGTGACCCCCGGTTAGAATCGGGCCCTGGCCCGTTTAGCTCAGTTGGTAGAGCAGGGGACTCTTAATCCCAAGGTCCAGGGTTCGAATCCCTGAGCGGGCACCAAAAGGACGCAGCCTCGTGAGTGAGTGGGTCGAGTGGCACAAAGGGTACGAGGAGGGGTCGCCTCTCGAGCAGCGTCTCGGGGTGGTGCAGGGCCTGATCCGACGAGCGCTGGATGGCGCTGCGCCGGGCGCCATACGCGTGATCAGCATGTGCGCCGGCGACGGTCGTGACCTGCTTGGCGTTCTGCCCGACCACGGACGTGGATCGGATGTGCGCGCGCGACTGGTCGAGCTGGATCCAGAGCTGTCGGGTCGGGCTCGCTTGCGCGCCGCGGAGGTGTCGCCGGCCATCGAGGTGGTCACCGGCGACGCCTCACTGATGACGGCCTATGCCGGCGCCGTGCCCGCGGACATCGTGCTTGCATGCGGCATCTTCGGCAACGTCACCGATGACGACGTCCACCGAACCGTGGCTCACCTGCCGGCACTCTGCGCGCCTGGCGCAACAGTGATCTGGACGCGCGGCACGTTCGCGCCAGATTTGACGCCAACGATCCGAGCGTGGTTCGCCGTCGCGGGCTTCTCCGAACTCGACTTCGTCGCGACCCCGGAGACGACCATCGGCGTGGGAGCCAACCGGCTCACGTCACCGCCTCGACCATTCGAGCCTGACCTGCGCCTCTTCACGTTTCTGCCGCGGGAGCAGCGGCCGTCACAGGTCAGTGCGTCGGTCAGGTCGCCGGCTGGCGGGTCGCCGCCGCAACCGCCGCATACCAATCGATGATGACCTCCTCCTGCTCCCTCGAGCGCACCTCGGCCGGCAGGTTCGATCCCGGGTAGAGCAGCGGCAAACCTGACGGCGGCACCTGGTTGCCCATCTGCGTCTGGTGGGGCTGATGCCCGTCGCACAGGATGGTGGACACTCCCGACAGCTTACCGGCGCCCCTAAGCTCATCGGATGCCTGATCAGGAGCTGGAGTCCACGCGTCCCGATCTCACTGAGACGCTGCGCCGCCGCAGCCTGATCCGCGACGAGAGCCGAGCTGACGTCGTGGCCGCGCGCCACGCGTCGGGACGCAGGACCGCACGCGAGAATCTCGCCGACCTGTGCGACGACGGCAGCTTCGTCGAGTACGGCGGTCTCGCCATCGCGGCGCAGCGTGGCCGGCGGAGCATAGACGATCTCGTGCACCGGACACCCGCCGACGGGCTCGTCGCGGGGACCGCTCGCGTCAACAGCGCCCTGGTCGGAGAGGAACGCGCGCACTGCGCGGTCCTCTCGTACGACTACACCGTGCTCGCCGGGACCCAGGGAGTGATGGGGCATCGGAAAAAGGACCGGCTCTTCGACGTCATCGAGCGGCGCCGCCTGCCCGTCGTGCTCTTCGCCGAGGGCGGTGGCGGCAGACCGGGCGACACCGATCACACGATGGTCGCCGGCCTCGACGTTATGGCGTTCGCTCTGTGGGCGCGGCTTTCGGGCGTCGTCCCGCGAATCGGGATCGCGTCGGGTCGTTGCTTCGCTGGTAACGCGGCACTGCTCGGCTGCTCGGACCTGATCATCGCGACGCCGGAGGCGAGCATCGGCATGGGCGGCCCGGCGATGATCGAGGGCGGCGGCCTCGGTGTTGTTGAGGCGGATCAGGTCGGTCCCTTCGACATGCAGGTCAAGAACGGTGTCATCGACATCGCGGCGACCGACGAGGCCGATGCGGTTCGCCTCGCCCGGCACGCGCTGTCGTTCTTTCAGGGTCCTGTCGCCGCCTGGGACGCGCCGGATCAGCGCGCCCTGCGCACCGTCGTCCCGGAGAACCGGCGCCGCGCTTATCCAGTGCACCGCGCCATCGAGATCATCGCCGACACCAAATCTTCGCTCGAGCTGCGACCGAAGTTCGGGCGCGGTATGGTGACCGTCCTTGCGCGCATTGAGGGCCGTCCGGTCGGGATCGTCGCCAACAATCCAATGCATCTCGCGGGCGCGATCACCAGCGACGGCGCCGACAAGGCGGCGCGCTTCCTGCAGCTGTGCGAGGCGTTCAGGCTCCCCGTGCTCTTCCTCTGCGACACGCCGGGGATCATGGTCGGGCCGGATGCCGAGACCACGGGTCTGGTTCGGCACGCGAGCCGGCTGTTTCTGGCCGGGGCGGCACTCACGGTTCCCTTCATGACCGTGGTGCTGCGCAAGGGATATGGGCTGGGAGCGCAGGCGATGGCCGGTGGGAGCTTTCGCGCTCCGCTCATGACCGTCGCGTGGCCGACCGGCGAATTCGGCGGGATGGGGCTCGAGGGTGCGGTGAAACTCGCCTACCGCAAGGAGCTGGAGGCGATCACGGACGACCAGGCGCGCAAGGCGCAATACGACGCCATGGTCGCCGAGGCGTACGAACGCGGAACCGCGCTCAACACCGCAACATATTTCGAGGTCGATGACGTGGTCGACCCCGCAGCAACCCGAGCCCTGGTGGCCTCGGTGATCCTGTATCCGGGGGGCTCACCGCGGGAGGCGCCGCGACGTCGCTACGTCGACTCGTGGTGATCGTCAGCGTGTGCCTGCGCAGGATGAGCGCGGCCGCGCACAGCAGGACGCCGAAGAGCGCGATCCCCTGACCGAGTCCGGCTGGGATCGCTGACGCCGGCCTCGCGCCGGTTGCCGGGACCGGCGGCGTTGGTGCCGAGGCGACGGTGATCGACACCGAGGAAACGTTGTTGGCCGGGATCGGGTCGATCTGAGTCTCACCTGATTTTGTCGCGGTGTTCTTGATCACCCCAGTCGCCGACAGGCGCACGGTGATGTGCAGCGTCGCGGTCCCAGCGACCGCCAGCGAGCCGACGGTCCAGGTCCCGCTCGCCGGGTCGTACGAGCCCTGCGAGGCCGTCGAGCTCACGTAGACGACGCCGTTCGGGAGCACATCGGTCACGGTGACCCCGGTCGCGGCAAGTGGACCGTTGTCGTGCGCGGTGACGGTATAGACATCGTCATCGCCCACGACCGGCGCGGCGTTGCTGACGGTCTTGGTCACGGCGACGTCCGCGTACGAGCCGGGTGCGACGATGGTCAGGGTGCTGCTGACCTGGTTGCTCGGGTAGTACGTCCAGAGGTCGAGTCCCTTTGCGTCACCGAAGCTCCCGGTGCACGGCACGTTGGTGTTGCCGCCCGCCGCTGTGCCGAAGGCGCGCTGCGTCGACGTTGTGTCGTACCCGGTGATCGGGTCGCTGACGACGACTGTCGGCGGGGCAGTCCCGCAGAGCACCGTTCCCGGTGTGCCGACGGTGACCCCGGTGGTCGTGGTGTAGCCGCGATCGTCGTAGAAGCCGCCGCTGCATCCGCCGGTGAACGGTGGGCACACGGCACCCGGCGGGTTGAGCATGGTGATCGTCGGACCGCCCTGCCTGTCGTTCTCCACATCGACAAACGGGAAGTGATATTCGCCGGCGTGGACGTCGATCTTGAACGGGTAGTCAGTGCCCGGCGAATTGGTCGGGAAGTAAGTGCCGGAGTTGTCCTTGCCGTCCCAGGCGACCGTTTGGGTGCCCGCGCCCCTGAGACCGCTGAGCACCCGGTTCTGCGGGTTGGTCGGGTCGTAATTGACACCGTCGCGGCTGATGATGATCTGGTAGACGCCCGCGACATTGGATGTGTACGAGAACGTCCCGCCACTCTGGAAGAGCGTCGTGCTGCCGATCAGCGTGCCGGTGAAGCCGACGTTGCTCACCACCGATGCGATCGGCGTCAGGGGAATGCCCAGCGCCGTGAGCGCCGCATCCGCCGGCGGTGTGAAGAAGATCGGGTACGTGGGCGGGGCGAAGATGACACTCCCGTCCACCGACGTGAGTTGACCGGGGCTGCCGGTGTTGTTCGCCAGCGCGTCATGGTAGAGCGGCGTGGTGCCGTCCGGGTCGATGAAGCCGAGCTGACTGCCGTACTGCACCCAGCCGTTGGGATCCATGCCGCGCTGATCGATCCGGTATCGGAAGCCGTCGGTGGTGACCGCCCAGGTGATCGAGTTGACGGGGAGGCCGTTGTTGCCGGTGAACAGAGAGAGCACGTAGCTGAAAACGCGTCCGCTCTGCGTCGACGCCGGGTTGGTGACGTCGTCGCGCACCGTCACGTCCCATCCGGCGATCGAGGAGCCCTGCGCGGCGCTGAAATCACCCCCCGCAGCCAGTGCGACATCGGCGCTGACTCCGCCGTCGGTGTTCGACGCCAGGCCCGCGGGTCCGATCATGGCGATGCTGTAGACGCCGGTTGACGGTGCGGCGTACACGCACGGCGTATAGCCGTTGGTGACCCCGCCGCCGGGGATGGTGTCCGGGCCGGCGAGCTCCTCGGCGCGGCTGGTGATCTCACCCTGCAGGGGGATGAGCGATATCGCGCGTTGCGCTGCGCACGAGAACGACGACGTGACGGGGATGGTCTCGTTCCCCGGCGTACCGGTGACCAGTCCGGGATTCCAGATGAGGATGTCCGCCCCGCCCTTCCCCACCGCGGTCGAGCCGGCAAGGAGCGACTCCCCGGTTGTGGCATACGCGTGCAGCAGCGTTCGCCGCGCGATCGCGCCGCCACCATAGGAGCCGGTGCGCCACTCGGTGTTGCCGCGGGAGCCGGTAGCGCCGCTCGGATACAGGTTCTGCGAACCGTCGGCGAAAACGTTGACCGCGGAGGCGATCAGCACCCCCAAACTCAGCAGCGCTGCAGCGAGGCCCCGCCGTTGCACGAGCGCATGATGCGCCATCGGGGATCAGATATGCGAGAGCTCGCGGAAGAGTCGCCGGAAGAACGGACCGCCCCAGAGTCCGATCGAGAGGACACCGCCGAACAGCACCACCGCATCGACACTCGCGCGTCCCTGCTTCGTCCAGTAGACATCCTCGAGGTCGAGCCAGAGCGCGAACTCGTCAAGCGTGAGCGCCGATGCACCGCCGTAGAGGATTGACGTGAATTTCGCGAGTCCGTCGTCGGTGCCTTGTGCGTTGCCGGCCGTATCAACCTCGATCAACCAGAGATAGCCCGCGCCGAGCAGACCGGCGATACCAAGGACCAGGTGGTGGAAATGGCGGCCGCCCACAGTGAGGTTGTGGAACGGCCCGACCCCGTCGCGAATCGCGTGCGTGATCGCGCGGGTTGCCGCGAACGTGGTGAAAAATGACACCGACGACAGAAACAGCCGCTCCCGTCGCGTGCCACTGAGGGTTTCGCGATAGATCTCCGCCGCGCGGTTCGGTGTCAAGGGCGGCGAGCGGCGGTCAGGCCCTTATCGACTTCGGCCGCGCGAAGTTCGCCGCGACAACGGCTAGCAGCGTGAGCACGGTGAAGACGATCGCATGCTTCCAGTGCAGCGCCGGGCGGCCGGACGCGAGGAAGCTGGTCTTCTGGGTGAAGTAGAAGATCGCCACCAGGGCGAAGATCACGGCCAGGACAAGTAGCGCAAGCGCAAGTGGGCGGCTACCCCGCATGACAGATCTCCCGATGGGTGCGGTCGTGCGCCCGTCGCGAACACCTTTCTGAGTTCAACAATCGGTTCACGACCTTCAGTGGATGAAGACGAGGCCCGCAGCCCCGAGAGCCGCACAGTAATACGCGAAGGGGTCCAGACGTCCGAGTCGAAGGTAGCGAAGCAGGAAACGGGCGCTGGCGTAGGCGACCAGGCCGGCCAGGGCGGCGGCAGCGATCCCCACCCCGAGCGTCGGCGCATCCGACCCGAGATTGGGCACCTCGAGCAGTCCCGCCGCGAGGATGATCGGGGTGGCAAGCAGGAACGCAAATCGTGCCGCCTCCTCATGACGAAGGCCGGCGACCAGCCCCGCAGCCATGGTGATCCCCGAGCGTGAGATCCCCGGCAGGAGCGCACCCGCCTGGAAGAAGCCGACGATCAATGCCGTGCGCAGGCTGAGCCCCTCGATACGCTGGTAGGACGGGTCGTCCTCCTCGTGGGCGAGCACCGGTGCGCCACCCACCGCGCGGCGCCGCTCGTCCCGGCGGCGGAACATCTCGGCGGCGAAGAGGATCCCGCCGTTGACGATGAGGAAGATCGACGCGGCTCGCGGATCGCCGAAGAGCGACTTCAGCGGGTCCTGGAGAAGGAATCCGATGATCCCGGTGGGGACGGTTCCGACCACGAGCATGATTGCCAGACGCTGATCCGGGTCGTCGATACGCCCCCGCACNNAGCAGAGCCGCGGCGGTCCCGAGGTGCAGGAGCGCGAGCACAGGGACGAATGCCGGGCTGGTTTCGTTGAAATTGAGCCCGATCAGGCGTGGGACGACCACCGCATGGCCGAGGGAAGACACCGGAAAGAGTTCGGTGATTCCCTGAAGCGCGGCAAGAAACAGGATCAGTCCGGCGCTCAGCATTGGCCAGAGCCTACCAGCCCGTCGCGCGTAGTCTGATGTTGTGACTTCCATTCCGGCGCCCCTAGGCGCCTCAATCAACCGCCAGTGGCGCCTCGCAGCGCGCCCCCAAGGACTTCCCGTCGCGACCGACTGGGCGTTCAGCAGCGAGCCGGTTCCCGAGCCCACCGGCGACGAGTGTCTGGTGCGCGTCCTCCACATCTCGCTCGACCCGGCGATGCGCGGCTGGATGAACGATGGCCGGTCGTACGTGCCGCCGGTCGGTATCGGCGAGGTGATGCGCGCGGTGGGCATCGGGCGGGTCGTGGCGTCCGCACACCCGGGCTTCAAAGTGGGCGACCTTGTCACCGGAGCGTTCGGCGTGCAGGACTACGCGATCACTGACGGACGTGGGGTCACCCCGGTGGTGGCCGGGGCGGCTCCACTCACGCAATACCTGAGCGTGCTGGGGATGCCGGGTATGACCGCGTATTTCGGTCTGCTCGACGTCGGCAGGCCCGTCGCCGGCGAGACGGTGGTCGTCTCAGCGGCAGCAGGTGCGGTCGGCCAGCTCGTCGGTCAGATCGCGAAGATCAAGGGGTGCCGGGTTGTCGGCATCGCCGGCGGGTTGGAGAAGTGCCGGTTCATCGTCGACGAGCTCGGCTTCGACGCCGCCATCGACTACAAGAGCGAGGATGTCCGCGCGGCGCTTCGCGAGCACTGCCCCGACCGGGTGAACGTGTACTTCGACAATGTGGGCGGCGAGATCCTGGACACCGTGCTCACCAGGCTGGCACGCCACGCCCGCATCGTGATCTGCGGGTCGATCTCGCAGTACAACAACCAGGGTCCAGCGCGCGGCCCCACGAACTACATGGCGCTGCTCGTCGACCGCGCCCGGATGGAGGGGTTCGTGGTCTTTGACTACGCCAAGCGCTACGCGGAGGCGGCGCAGGAGCTGGCCGGCTGGCTCGCGGACGGACGGCTGAAATCCGTCGAGGACGTGGTCGCCGGCCTCGAGTATTTCCCCGAGACCTTGCTCAAGCTCTACAGCGGCGCGAACTTCGGGAAGCTGATCCTCAGCCTCGGCGACGTGGCCGGCTAGGCGGCAACCCGCGCGGCTCCTTTGCCCGGGCCGCCCTGGAAGAGGCGCGCGACATCGCTCGGCGAGATGATCCCGACCAGCGTTCCGCCGTCGTAGACCATTGCCCGGCCGTCCGAGGCCGTGCCAATTCGCTTGAGCAGCTCGGTGATGGGCTCGTCCTGGCGGGCGACCGGCACGCGGTCCGCGGGGATGGCGATGTCGATGGCTCGGCGGTTGCCGCGCTGCTGCGGTGGCACCTGCTTGATCCCACGCATGGTGACCAGGCCGTCGATGCGCCCGTCGATGCTGTGAGTCGGAAACGACGTGAATTGGTGCCCCATCACGTACTGCTCAACGAGCAGTTCGACGGTGATCCAGGACGGGACGATCACAGGGTTCTTGGACATCACGTCGCCGACGACCACGCCTTCGAGCGCATGGCGCGCCTGTTCGCCGGTCGCCTCGCCGCGCGCGGCGCTGTCCAGGAACCAGCCGATGAGGATCAGCCACAGCCCGCCGATCGGATCGAGGAAGAACAGGTCGAGGACACCGAGTCCGACCACCACGACGGCGAAGAAGCGTCCGGCGCGCGAGGCCGCGATGGTCGCGGTCATCCGGTTCTTGGTTCGGGTCCAGAGGAAGCCTCGGAGCATCCGGCCGCCATCGAGGGGGAACGCGGGAATGAGATTGAAGACCAGCAGGGCCAGGTTCACGGCCGCCAGCCATTCGGTGACCACGATCACCAGCGGTGGCGCGCTGATCTGGACGAGGAGCCACGAGGACGCCACGAAGGCGCCCGAGAGCACGAGCGTGATCGCCGGCCCGATCGCGGCGACGAGCATCTCGGTCTTGCCGCTGACCCAGTCGCCGCTCATCTGCGCGATGCCTCCGAAGAGCCAGAGCCTGATGCCGTCGACGGCGATGCCCTGCCGCCGGGCGAGCAGCGCGTGACCCAGTTCGTGCGCGATGAGCGAGGCGATCAGCAGCAGCGCGGCGATGATGCCGACGATCCACGCGAGCCAGATCGGAGTCCCGGGAACCTGCCCCGGCACGGCGCCGCCGGCGACGCCCCAGGCAAGCAATGCGCCGATCAGCAGCACGCTCCAGTCCGCCGAGATCCGTATCCCAGCGATGCGGGCAATCGGGACGCCGCCTCTGTTCATGCTGACGTTCTTATGGTGCTCCCAGGGCCTTTCATCTGTGTGAACGTACCCATCACGACGTCGATTCAACTCCGATCACGGGCGCGTCGCCACCGCTGAGTTCGCGGCTCGCTGCCGGCCGGCGACCTCCGGTCGGGCGGCGCGGGCGACAAGTGCGCACCAGACACCGGCGGTGAGCAGCAGCACCCACGGAGTTGCCCTGCCAGGAAGCCCCACGCTGTTCCGGGACAGGTCGCCTAGGCTGGCAAATGAAAGCAGAGCCCATATCGCGAGCACGCCAAGCGTCGCCGGACCCGGCCAGGTGACCTCACTTGGTCGGGCGCCCAACCAGGCGAGCCCGGCGACCAGAACAGGGGCCAGGAGGGTGAGATCGTGACCCAGCAAATGGGGCGACGCGAAGAGCGACAGCACGACCGCCCCGCACAGTGACGGCTCGAAGAGATCGGGCCGGCGATGAGCGACGGTCCCCAGCCAGCCCGCGACCGCCGCAGCCGCGATCCCGGCTCCGACCGCGAGCAGGAACACTCCTGGCGCCTGGCCCAGGAGGCCACCGAACAGCCCGCTGGTTCCCTGCATCTGCGCGGTCGGCGAGTTGCTCGGCGTGGCGATCGCGGTCACGAACGAGACCAGCGCATGGGGTCCGGCGCCGATGAGACCGATCGCGACCGTGACCGCCACCCCGATGAGTGCCCCACTGACCGCGCGCCAGTCGCGCCGCCCGATCATGTACGCCGCAATCCCGATCACCAGCTGGGGCTTGGCGATCGCGGCGGTGAACCCGAGGACGAACCCGGCCGCTCCCGGTCGATCTCGCCGCCACAGGGCGTAGGCGCCGGCGAGTCCGATCACTGAGACACCGTCCCACTGGCCTTCGAGGAACAGCAGGCCGGTGCCGAAGCCTGCGAGCGCGACCAGCACGATGGCCGCTCGCGGCAGCCGCGGCAACGCGGCGGGCCAGGGCGCGGCCCGGGTCACCAGCAGGAGCGACAGCGCCATGAGCGCGAGCTGGAGCAGCGACCAGGCGCGCCACACCGCGCCGGCGCCCAGCAGCGTGAAGGGGAGGACGACCACGGCTGCGGCCGGCGGGTTCTCGAAGGGGATGTTGTCGTGGCTGGCCGGGGCGCCGCTCTCGACCAGCGTCCGGCGTTCGGTCGCGGTGTCGTAGATCTGAGCGGCATGACCCGAGCGGATCAGCGTCGACGCGACGTAGGTGCCGGCGAAGTCGCTGGTGGGCGCCAGCGAAGCGGGCACCACCGCCCACACCTGGGCGTAGTGGGCAAGGACGACCGAGGCGAAGGCGACCAGCGCGGCAGCGAACCAGCGTGGGCGTTGAGACAAGGCGCTGCCCACTCTATGGCCACGCTGCCCACGCCGCCGTCAAGCGGGCGTCACAGGACCCTCGCAAAGACCTCGAGATCCGCATCGGAGAACAGGGCAAAGGTGATCTCGCGCAGGCTCGTGTGGGGGTCCGCAAGCGCCTGGGCGGCCTCGCCGATCGCGATCTGTGCCGCGAGCTCGATCGGGAAACCGTAGATCCCGGTGCTGATCGACGGCGCCGCCACGGTGCTGCAGGAATGCTCAGACGCCAGCGCGAAGGCGCTCCGGTAGGCGGACGCGAGCAACTCGGGTTCGCCGTGGTCGCCGTCGCGCCAGCGGGGGCCGACCGTGTGGATGACGTGGCGAGCCGGAAGGCGACCGGCGCCGGTGATGACCGCGGACCCGGTCGGGCAGCCGTCATAGCGCTGGTTGAGCTCGCGCATCAGCCCCGGTCCCGCGGCTCGGTGCACCGCTCCATCGACGCCACCGCCGCCGGCCAGCGATGCGTTGGCGGCATTGACGATCACATCGACGGTGAGCGTCGTGATGTCGGCGCGGCGGAGCCTGATCCGGCCGTTGCCGGCCTCGCGGATGAGCCGGTCAGGCTCCATCCGAGCGCGCCAGGGCCAGGCACACGTTGTGACCACCAAACCCGTACGACGTGCTGAGCGCGAAGTCGATCCGGGCGTCACGTCCGTGGTTGGGCACGTAGTCGAGATCGCATTCGGGGTCGGGCTCGTCAAGGTTGATCGTCGGCGGCACGAACTGGTCACGAATGGCCAGAACCGTGATCACCGCCTCGACCGCACCGGCCGCGCCGAGCAGGTGTCCGTGCATCGACTTGGTCGACGACATCGGGATGGTGCTAGCCTGAGGCCCGAAAGCGGCTTTCACAGCACGGGTTTCGGCAGCGTCGTTCATCTGCGTGGAGGTCCCGTGCGCGTTGATGTAGTCGACCTCTTCGGGCTCGCGGCCAGCCCGTTTGAGTGACCGCAGGATGCAGCGGCGCGCCCCGTCTCCCTGCTCGTCGGGCTGGGTGATGTGGTACGCATCAGCGGTGGCGCCGTACCCGGCGACCTCGCCGTAGATGTGCGCACCACGCGCGACCGCATGTCCCCAGTCCTCGATCACGAACATCCCGGCGCCCTCGCCCATCACGAAGCCGTCGCGGTCCTTGTCGAAGGGGCGCGACGCGCGATCCGGTTCGTCGTTGCGCGTCGACAGCGCCTGCATGGCGTCGAACGCGGCGACGCTGATGTTGGTGATCGACGCCTCCGTGCCACCGGTGATGATCGCCGTCGCCTCGCCGCGCCTGATCCACTCCGCAGCCTCGCCGATTGCGTGACCCGAGGACGAGCAGGCGCTGACGATCGCGTAGTTGACCCCTTTCGCCCCGCAGTCGATGGCGATCGCCCCGGCCGGCATGTCGATGATCATCGACGGCACCGTGAACGGGGACACCCGGCGCGGTCCCTGGTTGTAGAGCGCGAGGACGTTGCGCTCGATGACCTCGATACCGCCGACCCCGGAGGCGACGAGCACACCCACATCCTCCGCGATCGGCCGGATGTCCAGACCCGAGTCCTCGACTGCCTGGCGTGCCGCGAAGAGCGCGAGCTGCGTGCAGCGGCTGGTGCGGCGCGCCTCCTTCTTGCCGAGCACCGCCTCGGGATCGAACCCCTTCACCTGCCCCGCGATCTGGGTGGTGAGATGGGACGCGTCGAAGGCTGTGATCGGCCCGATGCCTCCCTGGCCCCGGCGGCACGCCTGCCAGGTGGACTCGGCGTCGAGCCCCAGGGGGGTCACGGCGCCGATCCCGGTGATCGCCACGCGCGGGCTGCCGTTGCTGCCGCTCATAGATTCGCCTCCGCGGTCTCAAGCGACGGGGCCCCCTGAGAGTGGTAGCCACCGTCGACGTGAATCATCTCTCCCGTGATGGCGCGGGACAGGTCGCTGAGCAGAAACGCCGTCACGTCGGCGACCGGCCCGCTGTCGGAACTGTCCCAGCCGAGTGGGGAGTGACGTCCCCACGACGACTTCAGGGTCTCGAACCCGGGGATCGAACGCGCGGCGATGGTCTCCAGGGGACCCGCTGAGATGGTGTTCACGCGGATCCGGCGGGGACCGAGCTCGCGGGCGAGATACCTGACGATCGCCTCGAGCGCCGCTTTGGCCGGACCCATCCAGTCGTAGACCGGCCAGGCAACGCGTGCGTCGAAGGTGAGCGTGACGATCGATCCGCCGGTCTCGGGCATCAGGGGCGCGAACGCCGCGGCGAGCGTCTGCAGCGAGTAGCTGCTCACGTGAAACGCGGTGCTCACCGAGCTCCACGGCGCCTCGAGGAACCCACCGCCGAGGCAGTCGGGGGGCGCGAAGCCGATCGCATGGACGACACCGTCAACGCCGCCCCAGGTTCCCCGCACGTGCTCGGCGACAGCCTGGACCTGGGCCACGTCGGTGACGTCCATCTCGAGCACCTCGGGCACCGGGCTGAGGCGCTCCGCGCTCTTCCGGGTCAGGCTCATCGCTCTCCCGAAGGAGGTGAGCACCACCTCTGCGCCGGCTGCCTGCGCGGCCGCGGCGATCGCGAAAGCGATGCTCCTGGGCGTCAGGACGCCGGTGACGAGAATGCGCCTGCCACGAAGGAGGCCTTGTGCAGGGGTCGATGGATGCTGGGTACTCACAGGCGACGTACCTTATAAGGCTCGGACCGGGATCCGCAGTTACGCAGCAACGATCTCCAGCATCGCCGCGTGCCACGCCGGGGTGCCTGCCAGGATGTCGCCGCTGACGAAGACCGCGTCGGGATCGCCGCGCCAATCGGTGACCACCCCGCCCGCCTCGCGAACCAGCAGCGCGCCCGCGGCGATGTCCCAGAGGCCGAGGCCGAGCTCGAAAAACCCGTCGAAAACCCCTGCTCCGACATAGGCAAGATCGAGGCTCGCGGCGCCGGCGCGCCGAAGGTCCTCGAAGCGCTGCAGCGCGGCGGTCATGACCGGCAGGTACCGGGACAGTCGCTCCTTGCGGCGAAACGGGAACCCGGTGGCGACGACACCCGCTCCCGGGTGGGTGGAGACGGAGATCCGGCGCCCCGCGCGATCAACGGCACCCTGGCCCTCCGCGGCGCTCCATGCCTCACCAAGCAGCGGTGCGATCACCGCGCCGACGACTGGACGTCCCTCCTCCACGAGCGCCACGCTGACCCCGACAACCGGAAACCCGCGCAGGAAGTTTGTGGTCCCGTCCACCGGATCGATCACCCACATGCGCTGGTCGCGCGTGCCGCCGGACTCCTCGGCGAGGATGGCGATGTCCGGCGCGCCCGCGCGGAGCACGCGAATCGCAGCCTGCTCGGCGGAGCGGTCCACCTCGGTGACGTAGTCGCCGGGGCTCTTGATCTCGGCGGTCAGCGTTCCCGGCCGGGCATGGGCTCTGACGACCAGCTCTCCGGCGGCCGCGGCGGCGGCGACGGCCAGCTCACGCAGGGTGTCGCGCTGCTGCACCTGACGAGGGTACGCGACGCGGACGGGACGGCTTGCGCTTCGGCGCCGCGCGTGGCGCCGGATCCGTCCGGGCGAAGAGTGCTGGATCGAGGCCGCCCTTGCTGAGCAGGGCCTCCATCGCCTCGGCTTCGCATGGGCGCGCCAGGTGGAATCCCTGGGCCATGCCGCAGCCGAGCTCGTTGAGACGCTTGACCTGCAGCGGCAGCTCGACGCCCTCCGCGACGAGCGCGAGCCTTAGCGCCTCGCCGTGACGGACGACGGTCCGTGCCAGCTCACCGCTCGAGTTGGGATCGCCGAGCTCCGCGACCAGCGGGCGCGCGATCTTCAGGATGTCGATGGGGAGCCGGCGAAGATACGCAAGCGACGTGTACCCGGTGCCGACATCATCGATGGCAACGTGGACGCCGGCGCGCTGGAGCGCGTCGAAGGTGGAGATCGCGCCGTGGAGATCCTGGAGCACGGCGTTCTCGGTGACCTCGAGGATCAGGCAGGCGGGATCGATGTCGACCCTCGCCAGGCACCGTGTCACACGGTCGACGAGAACCGCACGGCTCAACTCGCCGGCGGTGATGTTGACCGATATCGCCAGCTCGGGCGTCGCCGGGTATGCGGTCTGCCAGCGCCGGAGTTGCTCGCAGGCGGTGCGCATCACGTACTCGTCGATCCGATCGATCAGGCCGCACTCCACCGCCACGGGCAGAAAGTGAAGGGGCGCGATCAGCCCCCGGGCCGGGTGCTGCCAGCGAACCAGGGCCTCGGCACCGAGGATCTTCCCGGTGCGCAACTCCACGATCGGCTGGTAGTGNNGGTCGAGCTGCCGTGGATGCGGTAGGTACCGGAGCCTGCGTCGCGCGCATCCTGGGCAGCGGTGGTGGCATGGCGGAGCAGGACCGCGGCGGAGACATCCTCGGCACTCGCACACGCGAGCCCGACGGACGCTCGCACCGACACCGTGACCCCTTCGGCCGCGACCGGGGCTGCCAGCGCCTCGGCCACTCGCTGGGCGATCAGCTCCGCCTCACGCGGATGAAGCACTTCGGGGAGCACCAGCGCGAACTCGTCACCACCGAGCCGCGCAGCGGTGTCGGTCCGGCGCAGGCACTCGTGCAGACGCCGGGCGACCTCCACGAGGACGGCATCGCCGGTCGTATGCCCGTGTTCGGTGTTGATCCGCTGGAAATCCTCGAGATCGACGGAGATGACGCTCACGACGTGGCGCTCGGGGTCGCGCTCCAGGAGTGCCCGCTCGATGCGATCGATGAAGAGCACGCGGTTGGCGAGCTGCGTGAGCGGGTCGTGAAACGCGCGGTCGTCGAGCTCGCCCTGGCATGCCGCGAGCGCGACCAGCTCATCGTGGAGGCGGCTTCGCTCGATCGTGACGGCGAGGAGGTTCGAGAGGTCCTGGAGATGCTGGTCGTCGGCCCGGGATTCACGACGTTCGGACGCGCGCATCCCCAATGCCAGGTATCCGACGGTGCGCGACTCGTGGCGGAGGGTCACGGCAAGCCCGCGCGAGATCCCGAGGCGGGCGCAGAGCCGGATGACCCATGGGTCGGCCCGCGCCTCCGCGATGTGCACCACACCGTAGATCGGTGGCGTGCGGGCACCGCCCTGATCGTCCTCGAGGTCGGTCGAGCGCATCACATCGACCGGTGTGCCGCCACGCATCGTGGTGCGGTACGCCGCGAGCGTGCCGGCCTCGGCGATCAGGGTCAGCTCCGCGCAATCAGCCCCGAAGCGACGGCACGCGCGCCGGAGCAGGTCGACGGACGCGGCCTCGAGGTCACGGGCTTCGAGCAGCGCCAGCGAGGTCGTGTGCAGGAAGCCGAGCCGGGTCTTCTCCCGACGGACCGCGGCCCACGCGATGGCGGCGATCGCTATCGCCGCGATCGCTGTCAGCGGCACGGCGATCCAGAAGAACATCCGGCTACCCGAGCAACCGCAGGGGCATGACCTTCGCCGCCGCATCCGGCGCGGACTCGAGCCGGGCGCGATCGATCCCACCGTGGCGCAGCAAATGCTCCACTTCGACTGCCGGCAGCGGGTGGCAGAGGTGATATCCCTGGCCGGCGAGGCACCCGAGGCTGAGCAGCCGGGTGACCTGCGACGCGGCTTCGATGCCTTCGGCAATGACATGCAGCTGGAGTGCGTCCGCGATGGTGACGATGGCCCTGGTGAAATCCTCGTCCGCACCCCCGGCCAGGTCATCGACGAACGGCTTGGCGATCTTCAGGATGTCGACGGGGAGCCGGCGCAGGTAGCTCAACGACGAGTACCCGGTGCCGAAGTCGTCGATGGCGACACGGATTCCGGCATTGCGCAGCGCGTCGAGCTTCGCTGTCACGATCGCCGTGTCCTCGACGAACATCGACTCGGTCAACTCGAGAATCAGCGTGTCGGGCGCGAGCCCCGTCTCCTTCACGATTGCAAGCACGTCCTCGACGAACGTCGGCGAGTTCAACTGCACCACCGAGACGTTCACGCACACCGCGAGCGGCGTCGCCTGCAACCGCTGGAATGCGAGCGTCGTGGCACACGCCGTACGTAGCACGAATTCGCCGAGCTGCATGATCAGGCCACTCTCCTCGGCGACGCCGATGAACTCGCCAGGGGCGACGATGCCTCGCAGCGGGTGGTGCCAGCGCACCAGGGCTTCGACTGCCGTGATCTCACCGGTGATCAGGTTGATCACCGGCTGGTAGTGGAGGATGAACTGGTTCAGCTCCATCGCGCGCTCCAGCTCGCCGCGAAGCTTGCGACGGTCGACCACGTCGCTCTCCATTCCCGGCGCGAAGAGAACATAGCGATTCCGCCCGGTGCCCTTGGCCACGTACATGGCGACGTCGGCGTGACGCATGAGGCTCGTGGCGTTTGCGTCGGCGTTGTCTGCAACTGCGATGCCCAGCGACGCGCGCACGGTGACCGATGTCCCGGAGACGGTGAAGGGTTGGCGCAGAACGTCGAGGACGCGGCGCGCGACGTGCTCGGCCTCGATCGCGCTGTCGACGCCCTCGATCAGCAGCGCGAACTCGTCACCGCCGAGGCGGGCGGCCGTGTCGGGGCGGCGCAGACAACCGCGAATCCGCGCTGCGACCTCGACCAGGAGCGCGTCACCGGCGGCGTGCCCGAGGGTGTCGTTGACGCCCTTGAAATCGTCGATGTCGAGGAAGATCACGGCGACGCTGGCGGCGCCATCGGCGCAGCGCCGCAGTGCCTGCTCGATGTGCTGTCCGAAGAGCGACCGGTTGGCGAGATCCGTCAGCGAGTCGTGATACGCCTGATGAGTCAGCTGCTCCTGGAGCTCGGTCAGGCGTGCGATCGACCGCTCCATCCGGCTGTTCTCGAGGATGGCCGTCGTCCGCGTGGCCAGGGTGCGGAAAAGGCGAAGGTCGCGCGCATCGAAGGTACGGGCGTCGAGGTGACCGCCGACCATCAGGCTGCCGATCATTCGCGACTCGCCTCGAAGCAGCGCCACCATGGCCTCATTGACGCCGCGCCGGCTGAGCATCTCCGAGCTCGGATCATCGGCCGCGCCGGCGCGCACGATCACGCCCGCGGTCTCGGCTTCGAGCACGTCGTCGAGCTCGCCGAGGCCGAGCGGGATCATGACCTCATCCGGCCGGCCGTGGCGAACGGTGGTGCGGAACGCCTTTTCGGCCGGCTGCGACGGGAACACGGTCAGCTGCGCTATCTCGGCATGGAAGATCGCGCGAGCGCGGTTGAGCAGCAGCAGTATCGACGGCTCGAGTTCGCGGCCGGCCAGTGCGTCGACGGCGCCGATGAGAAACTCCGCCGCCTCGTGGTCGTAGCGCTCCCTTACCCAGGCCCGGTGGGTCATGAGCACTGTGATGGTGACGACGGTGAGCGGCGCCAGCGCGTACCGATCGACGGGAATCAGGCGCACCGCGATGAGCCCGATGCACATCGAGGCGGCGGCGGCGACGTACGCCGATCGCAGGTGGTTGGCGACGTCGATCCAGGACCCGCGCTCGCGGGGGCGGAGGACGATCCCCTCGGAGATTCCGCGCCGCAGGACGGTGATGGCAGTTGCCGCGATGGCCCCGAGCGCGCTGTGCCACACAGGAAGATTCGGGCTTCCCGAGATCGCGCGGAATGCCCAGATCCCCATGACAGCGAACACAGCGAATCGGATGATGTCGAACGCGGTCTGCCAGACTGCACGCGGTCGGCGTGTTGCAGCGGCGATCGTGGTACCGACGACGTACCCGATCAGCAGGTCGAGTGGCCTCGCGTGGAAGAGCCCGACCACGAATGGGGCCGCAGCCAGCGTGATCGCCTGAGTCCCGCGGCGAGGACTGTCCATCGTGGCCAGACGGGCGGTGCCGAAGAATGCAATCGCGAACGCCCACCAGGGCAGGCTCGACTGCGTGAACACCGGCAGGGCGGCGGCGTATCCGACCCACAGCCCGACGGCGAGCATCGACAGGCCGCCGCCCAGAATCCACAGACGCGCGTCGATACGCGACGGCCGGATGAGACCGGCCCCAGGACGACGCCGGACGAACGTCATCGCTGTTCGGAGAACTCCGCCTTATGCACCACCGCCGGGATCGTATGGCCAGTCGCGCCATCCATCTCGTCAGCTTTGGTGACGGCTTCGTTACTGTTTGCTCATATGGGCGCGCCGATTGCGGTCGGGACCTGCAATTGGGCCGACCACACTGACTTCTACCCCGCGGAGCTGGAGCGCGGACGCCGTCAGCGGGACAAGCTCTCCTACTACGCCGAGTACTTCCCGATCGTGGAGATCGATACGACCTTCTACGGGATCCCACGCCCCCAGGTGGTCGAGGGCTGGGTGGAGCGAACGCCTGAGCAGTTCCGCTTCAACATCAAGGCGTATCGCAGCCTCACCGGGCACGAGCGCGAGGATCGGATCCCGCGCAAGCCCACCGCCGAGGAGGAGCGGGACTTCATGGCCTCGCTGGAGCCGCTGCGCTCGAGCGGGAAGCTCGTCGCAGTCCACTACCAGTTCCCACCATGGCTGACCAACCGCCCCGAGGCGCGCGAGTGGCTGCTCGCCGCACGAGACCGTCACCCGGAGGATCTCCTGGCCGTCGAGTTCCGCCACCGCTCGTGGTTCGACCACGACGCCTGGCCGGCGACCGAGGACCTGCTCCGCGAGCTCGAGTGCGTCTACGTGGGAGTGGACGCTCCCCAGATCGGGTCGGCGACGGCGCCGCCGCTCCTGGCGATCACCTCGCCGCGACTGTGCATCGCACGGTTCCACGGCCGTAACCGGGAGACCTGGTACAAGAATGGACCGACCAGCGGGGATCGATTCAACTACCTGTACACGCCTGCGGAGCTCGCCGAATGGATTCCGGCGATACGCGCAGCAAGTGATGACGGCGTCCCGCTCCACGTCCTCTTGAACAACAACCGCAGCAACTACGCGGTGGTCAACGCGTTCGATTTCGGCGCCATGCTCGGCCTCGGATTGCCGCGGCCGCCCGAGCCGGTGATCGAGACACTCCGGGAACGCGACGGGCGAGTCCCGGACTGGGTGGAGGCGTCTCCTCCCGTGCCGGCACTCCCTCACGACGCTCCCGAAAGGCCTGTCGAGCGGGGAAGCGGAGACCAGCTGACCCTCTCGCTCTGAGGCACCCATTTGGGCGACAATGGTCCGGGCGGTGAGGCTTATGCCCGCCGGGATGAATTGGAGGTCTTTGCGATGGCTATGGCGTCCTCTCGACGCAACGACCGTGGGCGCCGTCCGGCGGCCAGCGGTGTTGTCATGCGCAACGAAGCCGCCACCCACGAGGTCGAGGTCTCCCGGGCTCTCAATCAATGGGCGGTCACAGTGACCTCGCTTGCGGACAACCGCATGATCACCCAGGACTTCTTCTCGAGGCGATGGGAAGCCGTCGCGCGCGCCGAGGATTTCGTCCGTCTGCTCAACCGGTCCGAGCCGCCTCCCGGCTGGTAGCCGCTCAGCCGGCCTCGAGCGCCAGCAGGTACCGCTTTCGAGGCAGTCCACCGCCGTAGCCCCCGATCGCGCCGCCGGTGCGGACCACGCGGTGGCACGGCACCACGACAGGGATCGGATTGGATCCAAGCGCATTGCCCACGGCACGCGCTCCTCGTGGTGTGCCGACGCCCACGGCGACATCCCTGTAGCTCGCCACCGAGCCGTAAGGAATCCGGGCCGTGCGCCGGAGCACCCTGCGGGCGAAGACGCCGGTGAGCGACCAGTCGATGGGCACCTCGAAATCGCGGAGCCTGCCGGCGAAGTACTTGTCGAGCTCGCGCCGCACCGGGTCGAGGCGGCGCGGCGCCTCGAGGATCCGCGGCGACAGATGCTCGGCAACCTCGCCGAGCACATCGTCGCGGTTCTCGTCCTCGAAAGCGATTCGTACGAGCCCCTTCGGTGTTGCCACGAGCAGCAGCTTGCCAACCGGGCTGTCCATCGTGGTCACAGCCACGTCGAGGAGGCCCTTGGCGTCAGCGCGCTCGAGGAATCGGTTGGTCACGACCTGGTCGACGGTCATCGGAGCTCCCTTCTGAGTTTCTTCAGTCCCTCGTGCACGCTCTGGCGCGCCGAGTCCTGGGTGGTCGACATCGCCGCCGCGATCTCGGGATAGCTTCTGTCGCCGGCGAAGCGGAGCACCACCGCCTTGCGTTGCTTGACGGGGAGGCTGCGAACCTGGTCCCAGAGCACCTCGTCCGTCTCGGGATGGGCGTTGGGCGTCGAGCCAGGATCGGGATCAGCGACGGGCATCGGCCGTCGCGCCCGCGCCCGGTGCGCATCGATCGCCTTGCGGCGGGCGATGGTGAACAACCAGCCGCGCAGGTTGGAGGCGTCGCCAAGCCCCGGATATGCCCGCAGGGCGCTGAGCATGGTCTCCTGGAAGCAGTCCTCGGCCTCGAACGAGCCGACCGCGCCGGTGAGAAATGTCAGCACCGCGTTGGCGTGCTCGTCGAACACCAGCTGGAACGGGGGCAGTGCTGTCGACTTCACCGTGCTCACTGCATATCAAACGCCGGCGTCGCCGCGCATGTGAGCCGGTGACGCCGGTCAGGCGGGCGGCACTTCCTCCGCGGCTGTCTCTGCGGTCGTCTCCGCGGGAACGTCTGGGGCGATCTCCGGTGGTGTCTCCGCAGGAAAGGCGACAGCGAGCTCCGAGATGTCGCCCTCGCGCCAGACGGTCAGCATCATGGTGTCCCCAGGCTGGCGCAGCGACACGGCGCGGCGAAACTGGTCTGCGCCGCCGTTGACCGTGTAGGGCCCGATGCCGGTGATCACGTCACCCGGCAGGATCCCGGCCGCTTCGGCAGGCGATCCAGGCTTGACCTGACCGACCTCGACGCCGTACGTCGCCGGCAGGTGCTTCTCCTGCGCGATCTCGCTCGTGACCGTCCGCACCGAGGCTCCGAAGGAGACGTGCTGCTCCTCGCTGTCCGGGCGCGGCAGAAATCGCGCCAGCTGCACCGGGTCGTGGCCGACGATCAGCCGCTCGCCCACCTGCACCACCGGGACCACGACCCTGCCGAGGCGACCGAAGAGGATCGCCGTCGCTGACGGGTCGCTGAGGACGTCGCGCTTCTTGTACGCGACTCCGCGCTGATCGAGGTAGCGAAGGGTTGCCTCCGAGGCGGGATCCCCCGAGCGGACGAAGACCGTGACCGCGTCGCTCACGTCAGTCAGGCCTCTGGGACGTCCCCAGCCGCAGCTGGCGCGACGGTCGGCTGCTCATCCGGAGGCGTGCCGGGAGTGTCGCTCGACTGACCTGCCGGCCCGAGGCCTGGCCCACGCCCACGTCCCCGGCGGCGGCGACGGCGTCGACGGCGTTGTGCGCCCTCCTGAGCCTGGCCTGGCTGGCCGTCCACCGTGGGCGGCGCGGCGCCACCGGTTTCCGTGCCGGCTTCGGTCGAGGCGGTCACCGGGGCGGGACCACCGCGCCTCCCGCGACGGCGACGGCGACGGCGCTTCGCGGCACGCTCGGGATCGGTTTCGTCGCCGGTCTCCCCTCCCCCAGGCTGGCCCGCCGGCCGCGGCTCACCGCGACGCGGTTTGGGTTGCGAGACGAGTTCGAGCGCACTCATCCACCCGCCGGTGGAGCGAGCTGCCTCGACGAGCATCCCGTACATCGATTCGTCGCCGCTGCGCAACGTCGCGCTGTCTCCGATGCACGCGACCAGTCGCTTGGCCCTGGAGATCGCGACGTTCAGGCGGTTGGGGACTCTGAGGAAGCCGATGCGCCCCCGTTCGTTGGAGCGCACCAGGGAGATGACCACGATGTCCTCCTCGCGCCCCTCGAACGAGTCGACTGTGTCGATCTTCACCACGCGCTTGAAGCGCCGGCGGCCGAGCGCCTGGCGGAGCCGTTCCACCTGCTCGGCATACATCGCGATGACCGCCATGCTCATCTCGCGCGGCGCGCGCTCGTCGAGGAGCCGGACCACCTGCGCCGCGACGCGCACCTCAGCCTCGTTGCGCAGTGCACCACCGGGACCGCGGCGTTCGCGGACCCCACGCATCCCTTCTGTGTCGACGAAGTGCAAAGCGACCGGGAACGGTTTGCGCGTGATGTATTCGTACGCCTCGACCTCGGGGGCGTTCTCGAGCTGCTTGTCGTACGACGCCGCCGACACATATGCCGCGATGTCCGGGTGCATGCGGTGCTGGATGGTCAACAGGCATTGGGCCTCGGCGGGCAGTCCGCCATCCCAGCACTGCTCGAAGAGGCTGCGGTTGACCAGGTCCTCGAGCGCAGGGTCGATCTCGACGATGCCGTAGAGCGCGTCGTCCTCGACCGGCGGGAGTTGCTTGTGGTCACCGACCAGCGCGAGGCTGCGACCCAGACGAAGTGCCGGGAGCGCCTCATCGGCACGAGCCTTGTTGGCCTCATCGAGGATGACGATGTCGAAGTTCATGTCGGTGATGCCCGATGTCGCCGCGGTCGCGCAGGTGGCGAAGTAGCAGTTGGCCTCGAGGAGACGCGGGTCGTCCTCGTCGTCGCAGCGGAACTTGTCGACCGTCGGATGCACACGCTCGGCGCGAGCGACACGCACGGCGCGCATTCCAGGTGTGCCGGCGAGGCGCTCCAGCGCGTTGTCAACGGCGAGGTTGCTGTGCGACGTGACCAGGATCCGCTCATCAGGATTGGCCGCCAGACGCCGTTTGACCGCTTCGACGATGACCGTCGTCTTGCCCGTGCCGGGAGGTCCTTGAATGAACACTGCCTGACCGGCGCTCAGGCGGCTGAGCAATCCGACCGCGCGGTTCTGCGGTTTGTTCGGACGCATTCCGCTGGTCAGCCATGAGGATTCGGCGTCCGATTCGTCCTTGGGGGCGACGATGGTCTCCGGGCTGACCAGCAATTGGGCGAGCAGCCCGACGCCGAAATCCTTGGTGGCGATGGCTGCGAGCACGGATCGTTTCGCCTGGTAGAGCGCCTTGTTGAAGGACGGCGCGATGTATCCCTCGCTCCCGGAGTGCTCGAAGGTGCGGGTGACGATCTCGACAACATGACGCTGATGGTCGATGCGAGCGACCCTGCCGACGAAGTTGGTCTCGTCGTCGGGCTCGATCAGGACCGCCGCGTCGGGGGTCAGGTTGATCGGCTCACCGGCGGGGATCTGGAACTCGACCTTGCCGACCTCGGGAGACTTGCGGTCCGCCTCGGTGAACTCGCGGCCGCAGGACGGGCACCGCTCATGACTCTCCGGCCGCCACAGCGCCCGGCAGGTGCGGCAGCGCCAGAACTCGCGTGCGCCGTTGAACCGGGTGCGCTGGGACTGCGCCCGCTGCTTCTCGGCGCGCTCCAGGCTGTCGACGAGCTTGAGCGTCGCGTAGAGCTGTTCCGAACGAGCCGCGTGCTGAGTCGAGATCCGCCAGTCGAGCAGGCGGAATGTGTCGCTCACCACGCCGTTTGCCTCAGTCACGATCGGCTCGCGAGCGGTGATGGTCAGGAGCTTCGCGCCCTCGGGCTGGCCGCCGGTCGGTCGGATGGTGAGGACGCGCAGACCGAGATGGTCCCGAGATCCGTCCGGTCCGGCCTGTGCGACGCATTGCAGCACGAGGTCGGGAAGGTCGAGGCGCAGCTGGATCGGATCCTCGTCGCCGAAAGAGACGGAGACGTGGCCGACTTCACCGATGCGCTCGGCAAAGACTGTGCGCGGATCGGCGCCGGGTTGCGAGCCGTTCGCCCATGCTTCCAGGACGACCATGGCATCGCTGCCGTCGGGCACGATGAGGTGCAGACGATCGAGCGCGAGGTCTGGGGCTATCAGCGGACTGTCAACCTCGGATGCGCGGTGGCCCTGTCCACCGGCGCAATTACTGGACATCGGGACGGCCTCGGGCGGAGCTCTTTGACGCGGGGCGACGATCCAATCGACGTCAACCGCGGGGATGCGCGAGGCCTCCCGTCTGCGAATGACTATACCCGATCCCGCTGCGGATGCAACCTTTGCGGTGTGAACCCGAATGTCCACTACGATCATGGTATGGGCGACGCTTCTCCAACCGGGGTCGACCTGAGTGGGATCCACCTGGAACTCGACAGGCTCAAGTCCCAGCTGTGCCGGTGCCAGCACCAGGGCACCTGCATGGCCTGCAAGGGATTCGAGGTGATCCGNNTGATGGCGCGCATGTTCGAGCGCGTCCAGGACGACATGGGCGGTCCGGAGCAGTTCCAGCAGATGCTCGGTAGCCTCTTCGGCGGGATGGGAGGCCTCGGCGGCATGACCCCGGAAGGCACCGATGTCCCTCCGGACGATCGGCGCATTCCTCTTGACGACCGGCCGACACCTCCCAAGGACAAGCCGGCTCCGCCCGATGACCGGCCCACACCGCCGACGGAGTAGCTGACGTTGTCCACGGCCCGACTTCGCCGTTCAGTTCTTGCGGTTCCCGGCAGCAACCCTCGGATGATGGAGAAGGCCGCGGCCAGCGCTGCCGACGAGGTCTTCCTCGACCTCGAGGACGCGTGCGCCCCGCTGGAGAAACCCGCGGCGCGGGGCAAGGTGGTCGAGGCGCTGCGGACCCATGACTGGCACGGCAAGACGCGCGTGGTGCGCATCAACCAGGTGACCAGCCAGTTCGCCTTCGACGATCTGCGCGAGGTCGTCACCGGCGCAGGTGACATCCTCGACTGCATCATGGTTCCGAAAGTCCGCAATGCCGGCGATATCGCATTCGTCGACCGCGCCCTCCTGCAGCTCGAGCAGGCCCTGGGGTATGAGGTGGGACGCATCGGCATCGAGGCGCAGATCGAGGACGCCGAAGGCTTGATGCGCGCAGACGAGATTGCGTTTTCCAGCAGGCGCCTGGAGACACTTACGTATGGTCCCGCGGACTTTTCCGCCTCGATGCAGCTCCCGTCGCTGTCCGTTCGGAATGACTCCAACTACCCCGGTGACATCTTTCACTACGTGCTCTTCAAGCTCGCCGTTGCGGCGCGCGCAGCGGGGATCCAGGTCATCGACGGGCCATACCTGGCCATCCATGATGTGGAGGGGTACCGAGCTGCCGCATCGCGCGCGGCGGCGCTCGGCTACGACGGGAAATGGGTGCTGCACCCTGTGCAGATCGAGCCGGCCAACGAAACGTTCACCCCGGCGCAGGCAGACTTCGACAAAGCCGCCCGCATGCTCGAGGCCTATCGACAGGCCACTGAGGTCGACCGCAAGGGCGCGATCATGCTCGGCGATGAGATGATCGATGAGGCGTCGCGGAAAATCGCTGTGCAGTTCTACGCGCGCGGTATCGCCGCCGGGCTGACACCGTCGCCGGCGCGCGGCGAGGCGTCCGCCGCGGGCTGACATGGGCGCCCTCGACGACGGACGCCTCATCGCTTTCGTGCCGACCACAGATCTGGCGCGCGCTCGTGCGTTCTACGCGGAGACACTTGGTTTGCGCGTTGCAGAGGAAAGTCCCTTTGCGTGCGTGTTCGACGCCAACGGGACGATGCTGCGCCTGACGCCCGTGCGCAAGCTCTCTCGGGTTCGGTACACGGTGGTGGGGTGGGGTGTTGGCGACATCGCATCGACAGTCGCCGCGCTCAGGGCTGCGGGCGTGGCCTTTGTGAGCTATCGGGGGATGGAGGTCGACGCCGCCGGTATCTGGACGGCTCCTGGGGGCGATCATGTCGCCTGGTTCGAGGATCCCGACGGGAATCTGCTGTCCCTGACGCAGTTCGTGGCCTGAGGGCCGCGACGCCGCGGGGCAATGAGCTGGCGCTTCTTTCGGCGTGTCGCTGGAATGCGGCAGGGGACCCTATGGCGGCCGGCGAGCTCGACGGCGAAGTTTGACCTGCGGCACAGGCCGCGCACTCATGGCTTCGACGACACCCTCGAGGAGCTCCTCCGAGGTAGCGTGCGCGATCGGGAGCATGCGATCAACGAGGCGCGGGGCCCTTTCCGTGATGTCCACGCGGCGGCGAGGCTTGGCGAACGTATGTTTGGTATACCCACGTGGATGCCGAGGTCCTCAGCGGGGCAGCCCCTCCCCGACGCCAGCTTGTTTCGGCGTGCGGCTAGCGCACCGGCTCGAGCGGGTCCTGCCTCGTAGCCACGAATCTGGCCAGGCGCTGCTCGGCGATTTCGACGGCCCGAGCGTCGATGTCCGCGCCGATGAAATCGCACCCACCGAGCAAGGCGGCGACCCCTGACGACCCGCTCCCGCAGAACGGATCGCAGACCAGGAAGCCGGGCTCGGCGCTTGCCTCCACCATGAACTCGAACAGCTTCACCGGTTTCTGCGTCGGGTATACGGCACGGTGGATGCGCGGGACAGCCCAGACGTCGGGGAGATCGCGCCGCGACAGTTTTCGCCGTCCCTTGCTCGCGAACACGATCTGCTCGTGACGGCGACGAAAGTAATGACCCATCCCGAGGTGCACCTTGTCCCAGACCACCACGCCCTTGACGTCGAAGAAATCGCGCACCAGTGCGCCCAGCGAGAGCATCGAAAAGCTGTCGAACATGATGTAGATGTGGCGGTCCCGGCGGAGGACTCGCTGACACTCGCCGAGGAACAGGGCATACGACTCGGGGTCGTCCGAGAATTCGTGGAACCAGCGCTCGTTGTCGGGCTTCCCGTAGTGGCCGACAATCCGACCGTGCCCGAAGCGCATGTGCTGATTCATCCCTGAGTACGCCGGGTCGGTGACGATCAGATCCACCGACTCAGCGGGGAGCCCGCGCAGGAAATCGATGCAATCCTGCGTACGAATGTCAAAGGTGCCAAAGGCAGGAAGGGAGGACGCCGCGCTCGTTGCCATCAGTTGCCGGCGGTGCGGGCGATCATCGCGCGAACGGCCGTTCGCTCATCGACCGAACTGTACCAGCGGAACTGCCACCTCGACCGCCGATTACACTGCCGCCCGCATGGCACAAGGCTTCGAGCGCCAGGTGCTCGCCCGCGAGGAGTACCGACGTCGCCACCCGTCCTGGTCGGACAGCGTCGCCCGGTACCGAACCTTGATCGGCAGGGTCTCGTCGCCCGGAGCACGCATCCTCGACCTCGGTAGCGGGCGCAACGGTCTGCACGGCGACGATCTCTCGTGCGCGCCCGGCGCGTCGGTGTTCGGCGTCGATCCCGACGCCGAAGCGCTCGCCGCCAACAGGGTCATCGCCCATCGCGTCGTGGGCTCCGGTGAGGACCTGCCGTTTGCCAGCGGGGCGTTCGACGTCGTCGCCTCGGCGTGGGTCCTCGAACACCTCGACCACCCGGGTCTCGTCTTCTCCGAGGTCCGTCGCGTGCTCGGCCACGGCGGCCGTTTCGTGTTCCTGACACCGAATGCCTGGAACTACAACGCCTGGATGATCAGGGCCATCCCGCACCGGTGGCACGCCGGCCTGACCCGGCGGCTCTATGGACGCGGCGAAGGTGACGCCTACCCGGTCCGCTATCGAGCCAATAGCAGCACCCGCCTGCACCGACTGCTCAATGCTGCCGGTTTCGAACGCACCGACCTGACCTACAACGGCGACCCCTCGTACATCGCATTCAACCGACCGCTGCTCGAGATGTCATTCGGGATCGAGCGCGTCCTCGCCGCACCCCGGCTGCATGGCGCACAGGTGCACATTCTCGGCGTCGCTCGGGCCTGACGCCCGACCACGACGACTAAACTCCGCTCGTGTCCATCGACATGACCACCGAGCAGCGGGAGATCGTGGGCATGGTCCGCGATTTCGTCGAGCGCGAGATCATCCCTGTCGCGCACGACCTGGACCATGACGACACCTACCCCGAAAAGATCGTGGCGCAGATGAAGCAGCTGGGTTTCTTCGGCTTCGCCATCCCCGAGCAGTACGGGGGCACCGGCCTCGACTACGCCACCTACGCCATGGTGTGCGAGGAGATCGCGCGGGGGTGGATGTCGATCACCGGCATCATCAACACGCATTTCATCGTCAGCTTCCTGATCGACAACTATGGGACGGAGGAGCAGAAGACACGCTTTCTGCCGCGCATGGCTACGGGGGAGTTCCACGGCGGCTTCTCGATGAGCGAGCCCAACTGCGGGTCCGATGTCCAGGCGATCCAGACGCGCGCGATCCGTGTGAACGGCGAGTACGTCATCAACGGCACCAAGATGTGGGCGACCAACGGCGAGCACGCAACGGTGGTGGCGACGCTCGTGAAGACCGACCCGGACGCGGTACCTCCGCACCGCGGTATGTCGTGCATCCTCGCCGAGAAGCAATATCCCGGGTTCACCTCGTCGCGGCACATCGAGAAGCTCGGCTACAAGGGCGTCGAGACCACCGAGCTCGTCTTCGAGAACAACCGCCAACCCGCTGCCAACCTGCTCGGCGAGATCGAGGGTCAGGGGTTCAAACAGATGATGGCGGCGATCGAGGTGGGCCGCGTCAACGTCGCCGCTCGCGGTGTCGGCGTCGCGCAACGGGCATTCGAACTGTCGATCGCCTATGCACAGCAGCGACATGCCTTCGGTGTGCCGATCGCGCAGCACGAGGCCATCCAGTTCAAGCTCGCTGACATGGCGACCAAGATCCAGGCCGCGCGGCTGCTCACCAACTTCGCCGCGCGCAAGAAGGACGCCGGCGAGCGCGCAGACGTTGAGTGCGGCATGGCCAAGCTCTTCGCNNAGTGAGACCTGTTTCGAGGTCGTCAGCGAAGCGATGCGCGTGCATGGTGGCTACGGCTTCTCGAAGGAATACGAGGTCGAGCGTCTCTACCGCGACGCGCCGCTGCTGATCATCGGTGAGGGAACCAACGAGATTCAGCGCCTGATCATCGCCAAGGGTCTGCTGGAGCGCCACCACATCAGCGGGTGATCACCCGGAGGCCGGGCACGTCAGCGAGCCGCTGACGCATCACATCGATCGCCGCCTCCTGATCGTCGACGAGCAGAAAGCGACGGCCCAGCTCGGCGGCGGCAGCGCCGGTTGTGCCGCTCCCGGCGCACCAGTCGACGACGAGATCGCCCGGCCGCGATGACGCCGTCACGATCCGGCGCACGATGCCGAGCGGCTTCTGAGTCGGATAGCCGGTCCGTTCACGCGATGACGTCGGCACGATGGTGTGCCACCACACATCGGTCGGCAGCTTCCCGCGCGCGGCGCGCTCCGGCGTCTGGAGACGTGGTGCCATGTACGGCTCGCGCGCGACGTCTGACGCGTCGAAGTGATACCCCCGCGGATCCTTCACGTAGACAAGGATCACGTCGTGCTTCGCGGGCCACCTGCGCGCCGTCCTCGCGCCGTAGTCATAGGCCCACACCACCTCGTTCAGGAAGGACTCGCGTCCGAAGATGTCGTCGAGGAGCACCTTGCAGTAGTGCGACTCGCGGGGATCGATGTGGAAGTACAGGCTCCCCTGCGACGTGAGGATTCGCCGCGTCTCCTCGAGTCGGGGACGGAGCCACCCGAGGTAGTCGTCGAACCGGTCGTGATACTGCGCCCCTGATTGACGTTCGACCCGGTAGTGGCGCCCGGCAAACCCCAGGCGCGATGCGGTCGCATCCTCGGTGGTGGTGGTTTTCAAGCCTTTGCGCGCGCCGCCGGTATTGAACGGCGGATCAACGTAGACGAGGCCCGCGCATCCGTCAGGCAACGAGCGGAGCACATCGAGCGCCTCGCCATGGACGATCGTGGCGTTGGCGTTCGACGCGTCGGGGCGGAGTCGCTTCGCGGCCACGTAGAGTAGGTTGCACCATGAACACACCCGTCCTTGGCGATGCGACCGTCCTCGCCGCGCTCGAGGCGGCACAGCACGTCCCCGTCGGAGCCTGAGCACATGCAGTTCGGCCGCTACTACGAGGAATTCGACGTCGGCGCCACGTACAAGCACTGGCCGGGCAAGACGATCACCGAGGCCGACGACCATCTCTTCTGCCTGCTCACCATGAACCACCATCCGCTCCACAGCGACGCGCACTACGCGGAGACCAGGACGGAGTTCAAGCGCAACGTCGTGGTCGGCAACCTCGTCTACAGCCTCGCCCTCGGGATGAGCGTGGCCGACATCAGTGGCAAGGCGATCGCCAACCTGGAGGTCGAGTCGCTCAAGCACGAGCACCCGACCTTCCACGGCGACACCATCTACGCCGAGACGACCGTGCTCGAGAAACGCGAGTCGTCGAGCAAACCCGACCGCGGGATCATCACCGTGGAGACGCGCGCCTTCAATCAACACGGCGAGCGCGTCTGCATCTTCAAGCGCCGCGTCATGGTGCCCAAGCGCGCGGCCGGCGAGTTGCAGCCGGCGGATATCCCAGCCGGCGGGAGTTGACGTGGGCGCGGGGAGCGCTGCGGCCGCCGCGCGCTACAGCGTGCGCCCGCTCCTGCCCGGGCCCGCAGCGGCGTTGCGCGACGCCGTGCTCCGCCTCGGCCTGCCCCCCGAGAGGCTCAGCGTCCTCGCTGAGCGCGGCGCCGTCGAGGCCCTCGCCCTTCGCGGTCTGAGCTCGGATCAGATACGGGTCATCGAGCGCCTGGTCGCCGACGGCGGAGGCGAGGTGCTCAGCAACACCAACGGCGATCGAGCGGTGCTGCTCATGCCGCTCATGACCGCGGGTGCATTGCCGACGCAGCTGGCCGCCTGGAGTGACAACGCCGGAGATGTCGGCGCGGCAATCGGGTCGGTGCTGATGGCTCGCGGGGCACCGCCACCGCCACTCGAGGTCGCGGAACATCGACTCGAGTTCGGCAAGCGGACCCTCGTGATGGGGATCCTGAACGTGACCCCGGATTCATTCGCCGGCGATGGGGTCGGAGACGACGTCCTCGCCGCGGTGGACCGAGCGCAATCGCTGGCCGCCGCCGGCGCGGACATCGTCGACATCGGCGGTGAGAGCACCCGGCCGTCGCTGACCAGGGCGGAGGTCACCCCCGAGGAGGAGATGGCCCGGGTGCTGCCCGTCATCCGTGAACTGGCGGGCCGGCTCCCCGTCCCGATCAGCATCGACACTCGCAAGGCTGCCGTTGCGGCGGCCGCGCTGGACGCCGGCGCGGTGATCGTCAATGACGTCTGGGGATTGCGCGGCGATCCCGCGATGGCCTCGGTGATCGCCGCTCATCCCGGAACCGGCGTGGTCGCCATGCACAACCAGCACGGGACCGAGTACGGCGACCTTCTCGAGGACGTCTGCCTCGGGCTGCGCGAAAGCCTCGTCGTGGCGGAGAAGGCCGGCATCCCCGCGTCCCAGGTGATCATCGATCCCGGCTTCGGCTTTGCCAAAACTCCGGCACACAACCTCGAATTGATACGGCGCCTCGGCGAGCTGATGGGATTGGGCCGTGCCGTGCTGGTAGGTCCATCGCGGAAGTCGACCACCGGCCTGCTCATCGGTGAAGCCGATCAGGCGCACCGGCTCGAGCCGAGCCTGGCGCTCGCGGTGCTCTCGGTGGCGGCCGGAGCCCACATGGTTCGGGTCCATGACGTCGCCGAGACGGTGCGCGCGCTGCGCGCTGCTGACGCCGTGGTTCGTGGAACGCCGGAGTCGGTTCGTAGCCTTCCCATTCCCGGCCCTACCGGGTGAGCGTAGACCCGCCCTCCATCGACACCGCCTGGGTGGGCCTCGGGAGCAACATCGGCCATCGCGGACGGAACCTCGCACGGCTGCGTGACGCGCTCACCGAAGGCGGCGTCACGATCGTCGCACTCTCACCGGAGATCGTCACCCGCCCGGTCGGCGTGACCGCGCAGGGAGACTTTCACAATCAGGTCGTCCGCCTCCGGAGCCCGGAACTGTGGCCGCCACAGCGCTGGCTCGCGCACTGCAAAGCCGCTGAGGTCGCTTCCGGGCGGCGCACCACCTACCGATGGGGCCCGCGCATCGCGGATGCCGACATCCTCCTGCTCGGAGAGCACGGCCAGATCCACGTTCGGGAAGAAGGCCTGACTGTGCCCCACCCCGAACTTACCAACCGCCCCTTCGAAAGCGAGTTGCTCGCCGCTGCCGGCTACGCGCCGAGCTGAACCGCGGCGGTCTCAGATCGGGAGGCGGTCGGCGAGTTGCGGAACCAGCTTGAGCGCGGTGTCGATCTGCTTGGCGAGCGTTGCGAGGTCGGGTTGCTTCTCGAAGTCGAGGAACCACGAATGCTCGGCGGTGAACTTCTCGACCAGCGTGGTGGTGCCGAGCACCGCGATACCGACATGCACGCTCGGCTTGTCGTCCTCCGAAAAAGCCTTGCCCAGCAACGTCTGCACGGTTTCGACCCAGCCACCGACCTCATCCAGATCGTGGAGCTCGTAGCCACCGTCTCCGAGTACGAACTCCGCCTCGACGTCGACAAACGCCTGCGGCGTGATCTGCTGGTGCGAGCAGTCCTGTGCCTCGTCGTCATCGTGATAGAGCTCGCAGTCCGCGCCCGGTCCGTAGGCGGAGATGAACGTCAGCAGCGCATCCCAGGTGTAGCTCACGTGCACGTGGTAGCGCGGTGGCGGATCGCCCGTCAGCCGCACGGTGCACTCGAAACGGCGCTCGCCGAGGCCTGGCTCCAGGTGATGGCGGACGTCCTCGATGCTGAGGCCGACGGCGTCGACCGCCTCGAGCAGGTCCGAGGCGAACTCCTCATACGACGGGAAGGTCGG
>PNBE01000150.1 GCA_003135895.1 Candidatus Dormiibacterota bacterium | reverse complement strand
CGAGGCCGACGCGCACGCCGCCGCCATGAGCGTTGCGGCCGGCGATTCGCTGCAGCGGATCCGCCAATCGCGGCCGCTGGTGCATCAGATCACCAACTTCGTGGTGATGAACGAGACCGCCAACGCCACCCTCGCGATCGGCGCGCTGCCGGTGATGGCACATGCGCCGGAGGAGGTCGCCGAAATGGCCACCGTGGCAGGGGCGCTGGTGCTCAACATCGGCACCCTCACGCGCGAGTGGGTGGAGTCGATGATCCTGGCTGGGCGTGCGGCAAATGTCGCGGGTGTGCCGGTGGTGCTCGACCCCGTCGGCGTCGGGGCGACCATGCTGCGCACCGACAGCGCTCGACTGATCCTCGGCCAGGTGTCCGTCGCCATCGTGCGCGGCAACGCAGCCGAGGTGGCCACGTTGGCGGGACAGAGCGCCGACATCCGAGGCGTTGAGTCGATGGGCACCACCGGCGACCTCGGTACCCTCGCCGGCACCGCGGCCCGGGCCCTCGGCTGCATCGTCGCGGTGACCGGCCCGGTCGACGCGGTCAGCGATGGGCACACCACCCTGCGCGTCGCCAACGGCAATCCGATGCTGGCGGCGGTCAGCGGCACCGGCTGCATCGCGTCGGCGATCTCCGGGTGCTTCGCAGCCGTAAACCCTACGCAACCACTTCGCGCGGCAGTCGAAGCCCTGATCGCGCTCGGCGTCGCCGGTGAGGACGCTGCCGAGCACAGCACGGGCCCAGGCAGCTTCCACGTTGCCCTGTACGACGCGCTCTACGCGCTGTCGCCGGACACCATCGACGGACGTGCCAGGGTGAGCACAGCATGAACGTGCACGTGGTCATCGATGACGTCGAGGTCGCCGAGCGGGCGGTCGCAGGCGGCGCCACGGTCGTGCAGGTGCGCCTCAAGGACGCGGGCACGGCTGCGCGCGCCGCGATGGGCAGTCGACTCCGTCGCCTTCCGGCCATGCTTGTCATCAACGATGACGTGGAAGCGGCCCTGCAGTGCCGCGCCGATGGTGCGACACAGCGTTGCCGGGTGGTGCCGAGAATGCAATTCCGTCTTTCATGCTGCGATCTCGTACTCGAGGAGGAGGCCACCGAGCCGGTCACGCCGACGAACCGCGCTGAGGTTAGGTCGTGCAGCACCCGCACGACGTGGCGTCGGCCGACGATGTAAGGAGAGCGCGAGGGGCTCAGCCCACGACTGCCTGCGTTTCGCCGTCAATAACGATGGCCTGTCCGTCGCGCAATGCTTTGAACGTGATGTGCTGATCGACGTAATGCGTCACCAGCTTGCGAACGGGGGCAGACTCATGCGGCGGTGGCTTTCGCCCGCAACCTCGCCGTTGAGCAGGGAACAGGCGGTGATGTTCAAGCGGCCGTACACCGAAGGCCCAGGCGGCGGAACCTCTCGCGACCGTCTTTGCTTACAACTGCCTACAACGCGGCAGCGACCGCGGCGGATGCACTACGTTGGGCAGACGATGGTGCCCACGGGTGAGAGGCCGCCCAACGGATCGCACAGCGGGGCGCACGTCAGGCTGCTTTACCTATTGCCTCAGTGTGGTCGCCATTCCTGCTCCCAGGCGAGGCTCAACCCATGTCGTCTGGCCCCGATCAGCTTCGCGTCGACGCCGACGATGTGATCCCCGCCGATGTGCCTCGCGGGGCGCGAGCTCATTCTGGGCCCGCTGCTGCCGTCAGCCGGCGTCGGGTCGGGCCGTCACCACCAAGACCGGTAGACGGCTGCTGTGCAATACGTGGTGACTAACGCTGCCGAGGAACAGCGAGCCGACGTCCCCGCGGCCACGCGAGCCTAAAACGATGAGGTCATAACCGCCGCCCTCATTGACTTCGCTCAGGATCGCCTCGGCGGCTGGAGCGTCAATCAGCTTCGTGGCTGCCGTCACCCCTTCCGGAAGCCGCTTGACGGCATCGTCAACGGCCGCCTGTCCTTCCGCGCGCGATGCCGCCAATACCTCGTCATAGATGGATTGAGAGAGGGCGCCAAAACCAACTCCCGGCCACGCCAAGAACGACGAATAGGCGGTGAGCACGGTGAGCTTCGCGTTCTGGGTGCGCGCGATATCGGCGGCCTCTGCCAGAGCGGCCCGCGCGTGGTTGGATTGATCGTAGCCGACGAGGATCTGGCTAAACATCTCTCGTTCTCCTTGAATTCAAACCGCCGATGACCTCTCCCCACCGCCACCTCAGCTCATTGCGTACGTGACATAGATGGTGATCGAGATCTGATCCACACCAGCTGAGAGTGGAACCGAGCCACCAGCACCGCCGCATCCCTGGCTGCAGCCGCCTATCGATCCAGCCGTTACAAGCTCGTCCGAGACCGACAACACATCCCCGAGTGCGTGCCCTGCGAGCTGCGCCAGCTGCAACGCCTCCACGTGCGCGTTGGCCATCGCCTTCTGACGAGCCGCGGCAACCTCTGTTGAGGGATCAAGGATCGAATACGACACTCCGGAGACCGTCGCGTCGTTGCCGACCGCGTTGACCGCCGCCGCAATGACCGTACCGGCATTAGCGATGTGGTGTATGGTCACATCGACGCTCTGGCTAGCCTGATACGGACCGTTGTAGCCGCGATAGATCGACAACTCGGTGGTTGTGATGTCCGCCGGCTTGACACCCTGACGCTTCAGCGAGGCAAGCAAATGTCCCATATCGGCATTTGCCTGATTCATCGCAAGGGGAGCGTTCGCTGCTTGGGCATCGACGCCGACACTGATGTCAACCTTATCCGGAGGCGACGAAACGATCCCGGTACCGGTGACCAGCAGGGTATGCATCGGTAACGGAGAGGCCGACGGTGCGACCGTGGGTGGCGCAGTCGAGAGGGCGACCGGTGAAGCGGAACCGCACGACGCGAGGGCAATCGCGACGGCGGTCGTCATGAGAGCGATGAGCCCTCGACGTATGTTCATGCATCTTTCTCCGTGGCGAGTGATGCCCCCATGTTCGACCGATCCATCACAGTGCCACAGAGGACAAGGCCCCGAGTTGAAGGGACTTTCGGAGGTCTTTGGACACCGCTCCAGGGGGCTCTCGATTGTCTCGGGGACCATCTCTCCAGCGCGCCGCAGGGACACTCCGCGACACACAGGCCGCAGCCCAGCCCTTGCAGGCCACGCCCGAGGTGGCGAGGCCGGCACCCGTCGGACGACCCACACACGCCGTGACCAATGGCAGTTGCTCCTCCGCGTTCGAACTGTTGTGCTGGTGCCAGATCATCACGAATCACGGAGGCCGAGTCATGCCAGTGGTCGCGACACCTGAGAAAGATGCGCATGGCGTTGCGTTCAGGACAATCCTGGTCGCGACCGACGGATCAGCGGACGCGCACGTAGCGCTCGACGCCGCCGCGGACCTGGCCAAACGGTCGGGTTCGACACTGCATCTGGTTACCGCGTATGAAGCTCCGGCTGCCGTCTATGCAGCACCCAACTACCTTGGCCTCGGCGAGCTCTTGGGCACATTGGAAGAAGCCGCTCGTGACTTGTTGAGCCGCGAGAAGGTCCGTGTGGAAGGCCTTGGAAGCAGCGTCCATGGCCTCCATGCCGAGCGGGGTCCGGCCTGTGAAGCGATTGTCCAGATCGCCGACATGGTCGACGCCGATCTCATTGTCGTCGGGAGCCGCGATTCCGGCGCACTCAGGCGAATCATTGCCGGCAGCGTCTCCACGCAGGTCCTGCACCGGACCCAGCGGCCAGTCCTCATCGTGCGCGGCGGCGCGACCTCATGGCCACCCGCACACATGATCGTCGGTTTCGATCGTTCGTCGACGTCACGGTGCGCCGCACAGGTCGCAGCAAGCATCGCGCGTCTGTATGCCGATGCGAGCATGGAGCTCCTGGAGGTGGTCCCACCTCCTTCAGCGCAGGCGATCGGCTACGTGAGCTACAGCGATGATGACGAGGTTGAGCAGGGAAGTCTCGATATGCTCGCCAAGAGTCTCGAGGACGCCGCCGGGCATGTCATCACCGCGGCCCAGGCTCCTGGTGATCCGGCGGCGGTATTGCTCGCACGCGCCAACAGTCAGACGGGCTCGAGCCTCATCGTTGTCGGCAGCCGCGGGCTCGGCAGCGTTCGCCGCTTGCTGCTCGGCAGCGTGTCGACCAAGCTCCTGCACTCGGGCCATACTCCGCTGCTGATCGTCCCAGCTGATGAGATCGCTTCGAGTCCTGCGAACACATCGCCCTGAGGTGACCAGATGAACGCGAAGAAAATCGTGGTGGGNNAATGGGTCGGCGGCGTCGAACGCAGCACTCGATTGGGCCATTCAGGATGCCGCCCCGAAGGGTGCCGAGATCATCGCCGTCCACGCCTCAGGCCGATGCGCGGGCAGGCACCTGCCACCAGCGTCGCTGAGGTTCGGCTACGCGAGTTCGACTACCTGGGAACTAACGTGCGCTCGCGCGTGAAGACCGAGCTGTCCGGTCCACTCACCATGTCGGCGGTCAAGCATCGGATCGTGATCGTAGAGGGCCACCCCGCGACTCAGATCCTGGGTATGGCTGATGCCGAGGACGCGGCACTCATCGTCGTCGGCAATGGCTTGCACAGCACGATGGAGGATCTTTTCCTGGGGAGCGTCGCCCACGAGTTGACTCACCGGTGACGGCGACCGCTCGCCGTGGTTCCCATGGCGGCATATCCCGTTGACGTCGACACGACAGGAAAGGCGCAGCACCCGTCCAATGTGCCGAGGCAAACCCGTTCACATCGCGTCGTCGAGCACACCGACGAGGTGAGTGCAGGCAGCCTAGTCAAGACGTATACGCGGGTATGGGGAACGCCGGTCACCCACCCTCGAAGCGCAGCTCGCGTGGCGGAGTCACGTGGCGATCGTCGAAGCGGAACGTCACTGAAGAGTCCACCCGATGACGCCGTCCACGCCGAGCGAGAGCCGCGTCAGGATCTCCACCGTCAGCTCACCA
>PNBE01000211.1:9149-9272 GCA_003135895.1 Candidatus Dormiibacterota bacterium | reverse complement strand
AATTTCCCGCTGCTGATGGCCGCATGGAAGCTGGGTCCGGCATTGGCGACGGGTTGTACAGTGGTCCTCAAGCCCGCCGAGCAGACACCGCTCTCGGCTGTGCGCTTGGGTGAACTCATGCTC
>PNBE01000211.1:0-9097 GCA_003135895.1 Candidatus Dormiibacterota bacterium | reverse complement strand
ACCGGCAACCTGAAGAAGGTCTCACTGGAGCTCGGCGGCAAGTCGCCGAACATCATCTTTTCCGACGCGGACATCGACGCGGCGATCGCGGGCGCGGCACAGGGGATCTTCTTCAACCAGGGCGAAGTGTGCTGTGCGGGAAGCCGTCTCTTCGTGCAGCAGGACCGCTTCGATGAAGTGGTGGAGGGCGTCGCCAAGGCGGCCAAGAAAATCAAGGTCGGACCCGGCATGGATCCGGACACGGATATGGGGCCGCTGGTCTCTCGCGAGCAGTTCGATCGGGTCACCGGGTACCTCGCCAAGGGTGCGCAGGCGGGCAACCGCGCGCTGGCCGGCGGCCACGCACTCGACCGTCCGGGCTACTTCGTGGAGCCGACCGTGCTGGTGGACGTCGAACCCAACGACGTGGTGTTGCGCGAAGAGATCTTTGGACCGGTGATCGTCGCGTTGCCGTTCAGCGACGTCGACGACCTCGCCCGTCAAGCCAACGACACCGTCTACGGACTGGCCGCGGGGGTGTGGACCAAGGACATCTCGAAGGCCCATAAGCTCGCCAGGCGCATCAAGGCGGGCACGGTATGGGTCAATACCTACAACGTGTTCAGCGCGGAGCTGCCGTTCGGCGGCTTCAAGCAAAGCGGCTGGGGCCGCGAGATGGGCGAGGAAGTCCTCTCCAGCTACCTCGAGACCAAGTCGGTGATCGTCCAGCTGTAGTCTCTCGTTTTCCTCCGCGAACGTCGCCGCCGGGTCCCCCAACCCGGCGGCGACCGACGCGCGCCGAGGGGTCGGGGTTCGCGGGCTGAGCTGGCGAGAACCCACCGAAGCCTCGCTTTGCTGGTGCAGTGAAGACTACTGCCGCGATCCACACGCAGGGATCACCCCGGCGACGGTCAGCTCATCGCCGTGCCGCGGATCGCGGTGCCGCGGGCACTCGAGTTACGCGCCCTCGCCGCTGCAATTAGACTGCGCGGACAGGTCGGTATGCCGGCTCCCACATAGCGCTCCGAACTTGAGAGACGAGATCTTCGAGGTCTGTGCGCGCGAGCCCCTCGTCGAGCGCTGCGCGAGCCACCGCGACGCCGACGTGCAGTGATACGGCGCGCAGGTCGTCGACCGCTGGCGTGATCGAGGCACCCGGTTGTCGTGCGTCGACCAGCTCGGCCACGGCAGTCGCCGCTGCGGCGAGCATGCCGTCGCTGACGGCGCTCGCCCTCGCCACGATCGCGCCCAGGCCAAGGCCTGGGAAGATCAGGGCGTTGTTGGCCTGGCCGATCGCATACGTGATGCCCTCACGGATGACAGGCGGGAATGGGCCACCGGTTGCGACCAGCGCGCGTCCTTCGGTCCAGTCGATGAGACTGGAGGGCACCGCTTCGGAGAGCGAAGTGGGGTTCGAGAGCGCGAAGATGACTGGCCGCTCCGTGTGAGCCGCCATTTCACGGATGATCTCCTCGGTGAACGCACCCGGTGAGGCGGAGCAACCGATCAGCAGGGTCGGCTGAACCCGGCGCACCACCTCGAGCAGATGGATCCCCCATTCGTCGCCTGCGCCGTCCCGGCTCCACGGCCTCACCTCTCCACGTGGACGCGCATACGGCACCTGGAAGTCGCGCATCGGGCCGGGCATGTCTTCGCTCAACAGGCCACGGTGGCCAAGGCACCAGAACCGGCTCGCTGCTTCCGCCCGTGAGAGCCCCTCACGCATCATCGCCTCACAAATGAGGTCTGCAATGCCGATGCCGGCTGTCCCGGCCCCGAAGATGACGACGCGATGGTCAGCGAGTCGCTGACCGGAGGCCCGCGATGCCGCGATGATGCCAGCGAGCACAACCGCCCCAGTCCCCTGCATGTCGTCGTTGAACGTGCAGAGCTGCGAACGGTAGCGGTCGAGGATGCGCCGTGCATTGCTGGCGCCAAAATCCTCCCAATGCAGTAGCGCGTTGGGGAATCGGGACGTCACCGATCGCACGCAGGCGTCGATGAACGCATCGTAGCGCTCGCCGCGCACTCGCGCGTGGTGTGCGCCCATGTACGCCGGGTAGTCCAGCAGCGCGGGGCGATCGGTGCCGACGTCGAGCATCACGGGGATCACGCGGGTGGGATCGATACCCGCTGCGGCCGTGTATACGGCGAGCTTACCAACCGAGATGGCGATACCCCCCACGCCCCAGTCGCCAATGCCGAGGATTTGCTCGGCGTCAGTGACCACGATCAAATCGATGTCGTCGGACCCTGCGCCGAGGTTGCGAAAGGCTTCGTCGATCGAGTCAGACTCATCAATGCACAGGTAGACACCGCGGGGGCGCTGGAATTCCTGGCTGTATCTCTGGATCGCTTCGCCGACTGTAGGTGTGTAGATGATCGGGAGCATCTCGCCAAGGTGGTCGCAAAGTACGCGGTAGTAGAGCGCTTCGTTGCGATCGTGGAGTCCGCTGAGAAAGATGTACTTTGCGAGATCATCCGGCTGGCGTTGGAATTGGATGTACGACCGCCCAGCCTGAAGGCCGATGTCCGTCACCGCCGATGGGAGCAGGCCGGTCAATCCCAAATCACGGCGCTCCAGAAGAGTGAACGCCGACCCCTTATTGAGGAATGGCGTCTCGAGCACTTCGAGACCTCGGGCGCGCGTCTCGTAGGCACCGTCGGGAGCGACATGGAAGTTGCGCCCTCGGCTGATGCCGCTCATCGTCTTCTACCTCCATGGTGTCGTGGGTCGCAGGAACACGTGGTTGCCGATCAACAGGGTCCTGTTTCCGGCACGGGTTGGTGTGCAGACCCTCGAGCACTTCTCCTCGTCGAGGAGATCCTACGCGTACCCGAGTCGGCCAGTCCCTTCCTCCGTGCCCGCCCCATGTGGTGGTCGATCGCATCAGAGACCGGCCGACCCGAAGGCCGACCGGTCCGTAAGACAGAGTTAGCGGGACGCGACAGCCGCCACGTCCTTCCAGGCGGTCTCGAGCGCCGAAAGATTCTCGCAACTGAGCACCAGACGGGTGTCAGTCGCCAGGTACACCGTTGTCAGGTTGATGCCGGCGTCGGCGAGGTGACGCGTGACCTTGTAGCCGACCTTGGTGATGGCGCGGCTGGTCGCGACCTTGTCGGTGGTCAGCAGGTGGAAGATGACGTTCGCCTTTTCCTCGACGGCGCACAGGCCCTCGATGTTGATCTTCTCGCGGCCCAGCTCCTCGGCGAGAGTCGCCAGACTGCCCTTGGTCTGCGGTAGGAGGCCAGTCATGCACGCATATGACTTCACCGTCGTCCTGAAAACGCAACCGGTGCGAACCGCGCATTGTCGTCGGGCGACGCATATCGGTCGAGATGTGACATTCGGTCCCGTGGCGCATGTCGCTCGCCTCTGTTGGTGCGGACACAAGCGCGTCCATGCTGTCGGGCAACCGGCAGGTACCGAAGGAGAACAGTGAGGAGCACGACACGCACCCTGGGCGCCGATGCGACACTGCCGCTGTTGATCCAGGGCGGCATGGGCGTGGCAGTCTCCAACCATCGCCTCGCCCGCGCCGTGGCCATGACGGGTCATCTCGGCGTCGTCTCCGGGACGGCCATCGATCTTGTGCTCGTGCGGCGGCTCCAGGACGGTGATCCCGATGGCGAGATGCGAAACGCGATGGCACAGTTTCCAGTGCCCGCCATCGCCGAGCAGGTATTGCAGCGCTACTTCCTTCCTGACGGGCGCCGCGAGCGCCCATACCGCAGCATCTCGATGCACTCACATCGCGACAAGCACGTGTCCCAAGACCTGCTCGTGCTCGCCGCGTTCGTCGAGGTGACGCTCGCCAAGCGCGGCCACGATGGACAAATCGGCATCAACTTGCTCACCAAGGTGCAGATCCCCACAGTGCCGACGCTGTTCGGCGCCATGCTCGCCGGTGTCGACTACGTGCTCATGGGTGCGGGGATCCCGCGCGAGGTGCCGGGCATTCTCGACCGTCTCGCTGCGATGCAGGCGGTGGAGACACGGCTCGACGTCACCGGCGCCGCTGCCGCCGACATCATTCCCCATCTCCGCTTCGATCCCAATCGCTTCGATGTCAGCACTGCACCGCGCCGTCCGGCGTTCCTGCCAATCGTGTCGTCGCAAACCCTGGCGACCGTCTTGGCCCGCAAGGCGAACGGCTCGGTGGAGGGCTTCATCGTCGAGGCACCGACTGCCGGTGGGCACAACGCGCCGCCACGGGGCACGCCCACCTATGACGCAATCGGACAGCCGCTCTATGGCGAGCGCGACCACGTCGATCTCGCAGCCATGCGCGCCCTGGGCCTGCCCTTCTGGCTGGCGGGCGGCAGGGACACACCGGAACGCGTTCGAGACGCGTTCGCAGATGGTGCCACCGGCGTCCAGGTGGGCACGCTCTTCGCCTTCTGCCGTGAATCGGGAATCGCGCCCGCGTTGCGCCGCGCCGTTCTCGACACCGTGGAGAGCGGGCGCGAATTCGTGCTCACGTCGTCGCGCGCGTCGTCGACCGGGTATCCGTTCAAGGTGGCCTCGGTTCCCGGGACCCTGTCTGAAGAAGGGGTCTACGCCGCCCGGACGCGCGTCTGCGATCTTGGCTATCTGCGCGAGGCATATTCGAAGCCGGGAGGCGGCATCGGATACCGGTGCCCAGGGGAGCCCGTTGACGATTATGTCGCCAAGGGTGGTGATGCTTCCGCCACGGCCGGTCGGCTCTGCCTGTGCAACGGGCTCGCTGCCACGGTGGGGCTCGGCCAGGTGCGGGTCGCAGGCGCTGAGCCTGGGGTGATCACCAGCGGTGACGGCCTCGGCGCCGTCCGGACGATGCTGAACGACCATGACGACTACTCCGCCGCCGATGTCGTCACCCATCTCATGGGCGGCGCTCGGGGCGCATCGGCGACCAACTGCGGACCTCATCCCGGGTCGAGCAAGCAACAGTCACGATTGGAGAAAGCACATCCACGGAGCGCATGACCGTTCTGCGGCGGTCGAAAGACCATCGCTCGGGCCCCTGCGGGACGGCCCAACCCTGGACTACGATGGTCCGACTATGGCTGTCGTCGATCCGGCCGCCACCGAAGCGGAGACGCCGCGCCTCTTCTCTGGAAAAGTGGCCATCGTCACCGGGGGCACCCGCGGCATCGGAGCGGCGATCACCAGGGAGCTCACTCGTCACGGCGCGCACGTGGCTGCCGGGTTCAACCGCGATGCCGAGTCCGCGGCGGCTTTGGGCGACGAGCTCTCCGCTCAGGGTGGCTCGATCTCCGTGCACCAGGGCAATGTCGGGGTCCCCGCGGACTGTACCCGCGTCGTCAGCGAGGTCTTGACCGGTTACGGTCACGTCGACTTCCTGGTCAACAACGCCGGCATCACCGTCGACAAGACCGTCCGGAAGATGACCCTCGAGGACTGGCATGCGGTGATGCGGATCAACATCTCGGGCGCGTTCTACATGATGAAGGGCGTTCTGGACCACATGCTCGAGCGAGGCAGTGGGCGCATTGTCAACCTGAGCTCGGTCATCGGCCAGACCGGGAACATCGGACAAGCCAATTACGCTGCCTCGAAGGCAGCGCTCTACGGACTCACCCAAAGCCTCGCGCTGGAAACGGCCCGCAAAGGGATCACCGTCAATTGTGTGGCTCCGGGATTCATCGCAACTGAGATGGTGGCCAAGATCCCCCAGCCGATCCTCGACGGCATCATCGAGAAGGTACCAATCCAGCGACTGGGTCGGCCTGACGAGGTGGCTCGCGTGGTCCGCTTCCTCCTCGAGGATGAGTCGTCGTACATCACTGGGGCCATGTACGCCGTGAACGGCGGCATGTTCATGTGACCAACTCGTGAGCAACGACACCGGCGAGGACACTGCCTATGGCGCGCTGCTCGCCAGGGTGGACCAGAGCGATTTCGGGGGTGCCTTGCGCAGCGTGTTCCTCGCTGACGCGGTGCGTCACCCGCTGCACTTCGCGAAGGCCAGTTTGGATCTCTCGGCCGCGCAGGCCGCTGTAGCGGCGCGTGCGGCCCAGCGCGCATTCGGTCGGGGAAGCAGTGGCGCCGTTGGTCCAGGCGACAACCGTTTTACGGACCGGACGTGGCAAGCAAACCCAGCCTTCCGAACGCTGGCCGAGAGTTATCTGAGCACGGTCCAGTGGGCGCAGCACCTGGTCGACACGTCACACGCTTCCGCAATCGAGCGTGAGAAGGCGCGGTTCGTGCTCAATCTCATGCTCGACGCGCTCGCTCCGAGCAATGTGCCGTGGATGAACCCGGCAGTCTTGAAGGAGACGTTCGAAACGGGTGGTCAGAGCCTGATCGCCGGCGCCAACAACTTCGTCGACGATCTGCTGCACAACGGCGGGCGACCGCGACAGGTCGACACAACATCATTCAGCCTCGGCAAGAACCTCGCGGCGACACCTGGGCGCGTGGTGTTGCGCAACTCGCTGATCGAGTTACTCATGTACGAGCCACAGACCGATCTGGTGCATGCGCAACCGATCCTGTGCAGCCCGCCCTGGATCAACAAGTACTACATCATGGATCTGGCGCCTGGCCGATCCTTCATCGAGTATGCGGTGCAGCACGGCTTCACCGTGTTCTGTATCAGCTATCGCAATCCCGACGCCTCGATGCGGGGAGTGAGTTGGGACGACTATCTACAGCTCGGCCTGATGGCGGCGCTGGAGCAGGTCAGCGAGCTCACCGGCTCGCCGGTGGTGAACATCGTCGGTCTGTGCCTCGGGGGGACGATGTCGACGATCGGCCTGGCTCACCTTGCAGCCAAGGGCGAGGCCGAGCGAGTCGGCTGGATGACGGTCACGAATACGCTGGTCGACTTCAGCATCCCCGGCCATCTCGGCGTCTTCGCCGACCGCGCGAGCGTGACGCGCCTCGAACGGAACATCAAAAAGCGCGGCTACCTCGAAGCGTCCGCGATGGCGCAGACGTTCGACTGGCTGCGAGGTAACGACTTGGTTTGGAGTTACGTGATCAACAACTGGTATATGGGGAAAACCCCGCCCGCATTCGACCTGCTGGCCTGGAATGGGGACAGCACGAACATGCCGGCGGCGATGCACACGCAATACCTGCGAGCCTGCTACGTCGAGAACCTTCTGATCCGCCCTGGTGCGTTTCGGATCGCCGGCACGCCGATCGATCTGCGCAAGATCCGGCAGCCGATGTACGTGCTGGGCGCTGAGGCCGATCACATCGCCCCCTGGAAGGGAACGTACTTGACCACCCAAAATGTGGGCGGTGAGGTTCGCTACACGCTGACGTCGAGCGGGCATGTTGCCGGCATCGTGAATCCTCCCGGCAACCCTAAAGCGGCTTTCTGGACGCGGCCGCGTGCGGATCGCGGGGTCGACGCCGACGCGTGGCGCGATGGAGCCGAGCGCGTGAGCGGGAGTTGGTGGGACGACTGGGTGGACTGGGCGGCGGCACGGTCGGGGGAACTCGTGGCGCCCCCGCGCGTCCCGCCCGGCGAGCCGGCACCTGGGAGCTACGCTAAGGGCGAGGCTGCCCAACCCTTCCAAGCCCGTTCCTCGGCAGGGCGCCCCCGCCGCGCTCGAACCAGCGCGGCAGCTAAGAATCCCTGACCGACGCCGGGTGGGCGAGGGGTAGCCCGGGTTGCGCCGACGGAATGTCGTCGAGAGTCAGCGGGACTTCGGCTTCGTCTTGGCCGGCGTCGCCTTGGCCGCTGGTTTGCGCGCCGGGCGCGTCGGTCTCGGGCGATCCGTGGAAGGCTGCTGGGTGGCGACCAAGCCTCGGTAGACCTGGATCAACGCTTGCCTTGCTTCCTGGGTTAGCCGCCGGTCCACTCGGATAGCGTCCTCGACACTCAGGCTGGGGCGTTCCACCGAGTCGTCGAGCAGGCCGGCCTCTCGATACAGGGTCTCGGCGGACATATCGAGTGCGTCCGCGATGCCCTTGAGCACCTGGGCCGACGGCGTGTACACGCCGCGTTCGATCTGGCTGAGGTAAGGATTCGAGACGTTGGCCAGCCCCGCGAGTTGACGCATCGAGAGCGACATCAACTCCCGCTGCGTGCGGATGAAGTCGCCAACTGACTTGAACGGTGGGGTGGGGGTGGGCGCGGGCATGAGCCAATTCTAGCGCTTGGGGTGCCAAGCTGATGGAAGGTTGACATAAGCAGCGCCTGCTTGGTATACTAAGCACTGATACACCAATCCATCGCTCAAAGGAGAGTACCCATGGCCGAGTATCAGACCTATGTGACCGACCTGCAGAAGCAGTTCCTCGCCGCGATCCAGAAGGTCGGCGAGGTTCAGGCAAAGCTCATCGAGGCAGTTCGCGACGTGCCGACAGCGCTCGAGAATGGCCAGCTGACTCCCGCAGAGTTGGTGGAGAAGTCGTTCGAGTTCACCACCCAGGTGCTCGACACCCAACGGGACATGACCCTTCGGCTCATCGGCGCGGCCGGTGGGACACCCACCAAGACCAGGACGAAGCAAGCCGCCTAATCCTTCGATACGGGTCGAGGCGACTCGACCCGTATCGGATCCGCATTGCGGCTTCGCTGGCCAGCTTGCAAGTAACGTAGCGCGGCGAGTCGCCAAGGCGTCGTGCCACGATGTGTGTCTCCCGGCGAATCCGGGCGAGGTTCCGACCCCTCGGAACCGTCAGTTATTCGACGCTTCCGAAAGCCTTGATCTCCTCAAGTTCTTGCGGTGACAGCTCGCGTGGTTGGTCGTTTTTCGCCACCTTCTCGGTCTGAACCTGCTGGCGGATACTCTCCACGATCTCTGGATTTGCCAGCGTGGTCACATCCCCAATATCGGTGAAGTTGGAGATCGACGCGATCACCCGCCGCATGATCTTGCCTGACCTGGTCTTGGGCATGTCGGGAACAATCCAGACATTGTGCGGACGCGCGATCTTCCCGATCTCACGGTCGATCGCTTCGACGATCTTCTTCTTGATTTCGTCGCTCGGTTGCACACCCGGCTTCAGTGCCACATACATTTCCACCGCGCGGCCGCGAAGGTCGTCAATAACCGGGACAGCCGCCGCCTCGGCGATCTCATCGACCGTAAGGCACGCCGACTCAAGTTCCTTGGTTCCCAATCGGTGCCCGGCCACGTTGATCACGTCGTC
>PNBE01000024.1 GCA_003135895.1 Candidatus Dormiibacterota bacterium | reverse complement strand
GGCCAAGCACCTCAGCCCTCGCCTGCGGAAGCAGGACTCGCCGATCCTGCCTGGGTACATTTGTGGATGCTCGCGTGCACCAGCGCGTCGTAACCAGATGCTCCTACACAGTCAGGGGCAACTCCACGGCCCAATAACGCTGAGCGTAGGACCCGGAACGGCAGCGGTGGCATTGGAGGCTTGGAACACCGCGTTCACGGTTCCTGAGCGCCCGTCGCCACTCGTGACGGTCAGAACACCGGCCACCGACTGCCAAGACGTGTCCGCACTGTATTCCTCGACCGCAACCTTTGCCACGTTGTCCCGTGTACCGAGCCCATGCGGCCACGGCGGCAGGTCATAGGAACCGGGACCGGCAAAGGCGCCATCGATTTCGATGTCGAGCCCGAACACCTGACTGTTGCCGGCGAACCGGAGCAGCGCGTCAAGCACCTGGCCATTTCGCGAGCATATTGACGTCTTGTCTGGAGCTGCCTTGGCGCATTCGTTGAAGACTCCAACCACTTCCAGCTCACTCGAACCGCAATCTAGAGGTGTCGGGGTCGCCCCCGGTAGAGCCGTAGCCGGATGACCGTGCGTTGATGGCGCGACCCTAATACCCCCGGTGACAAGCCAAGACACAGCGCTGAACACGACTACGAAACCCGCGAGCCAGAGTATGAGCTTAGACCGACTTGGTTGTTCCGATATGCCCATGCATAACTTCCTCGGCGTGACTATAGCGATGTTTCTTGGCGGAATCTCGTCGGGTTAAGCCCGCACCACCACGGTTCGCGATCGAACTTGCTGCCGAGGGTCGAGGAACGCACTCGGGTCATTTACGACTGCTTCGAGGAGTTCACGCGGAGCCACCCCTAGGTACTGGCATGATGTCGCCGAGGACCCCTCGGGCACGGACTGACCCTCCTAGGTACCGGCGCATTGCCTTCCAAATGATTCGTCGTCCGTGACCAGGGGCCCTTGTTGGGGCAATCAGCGGGGCGAACGTGACCTGATAGGAGCCTGTGCAAGAGGCCCGTCCCAGTACTGTCCGTCCACCTGCCGCTGACGCACCAACCTCATTCCCCGCATCACGAGGACGAGGATGACAAACGTCAGGATCGCACAGAGAACCGAGCGTGTCGTGGTAGGGGTCGACACCCACGCGGATCTTCACGTGGCCGCAGCGCTCGACCCGCTCGGGCGCATGCTGGGGCGCTTCGAGGTCGGGACGAGCACGCGTGGCTACGCGCAATTGCTCAAGTGGGCACACACGTTCAGTCCGACAACAACATTTGGCGTCGAAGGAACCGGTGCGTACGGCGCCGGTTTGGCTCGTTTCCTCGTCGATGCTGGCTGCGAGGTCATCGAGATCAATCGGCCGGATCGTCGCGCCCGCCGCGGACATGGGAAGTCGGATCCGATCGACGCCGAAGTGGCAGCGCGATCCGTGCTGGCGGGTGGTCCGCTCTGCATCGCCAAGCGTGACCATGACCGGGTCGGCATGATCCGCACCCTCCGGGTCGCACGTCGCTCCGCGATCAAGATGCGAACCCAGGTGGGGAATCAGATCCATGCGTTGGTCGTCACCGCTCCGGATTCACTCCGCCATCGACTTCGCGATCTTCCCCTCGACAAGCTGGTCGCCGTCACCGCAGCCGCGCGGCCGGGAACCGTCACAACACCGAGCGCGGCAAGCAAGCTCGCGCTCCGCTCGCTGGCGATCCGTCATCAAGGGCTGACCGCGGAACTCGTCGTGCTGGACCGTGAGCTCGGCCGCCTCACCATGGAAGCCGCACCCGCGCTGTGCGACCTCACCGGCGTTGGTCCGGACGTCGCTGGGGCGCTCCTGGTGGCTGCCGGCGACAATCCTGAGCGCCTCCGCTCCGACGCCGCATTCGCCAGCTTGTGTGGCGTGTCACCGGTGCCCGCTTCGTCCGGGAAGACCAACCGACATCGCCTCAACCGCGGTGGCGATCGGATCGCCAACAACGCACTCTGGCGCATCGTCATGGTGCGCCTCACTTGTGACCAGCGCACCAAGACCTACGTCGTCCGTCGCACCGCAGAGGGAATGGCCAAACGCGACATCGTCCGTTGCCTCAAACGCTACGTCGCCCGCGAAGTATTCCACGCGCTCCTGGCGACGGCCCCCGCATTGACGCGCATCAGTGCTTGACAAGGCATAGGAGCATCATTTGCGGATGCTGGCGTGTGCGATGGTCGCCTTGGCATCGATATATTTGACGCACCAGGTTCCGGTGTAGACTCCTCCTCGGCCATGAAAGATGGTGAGCCGAGCGCCGAAAACTGTTGCTCTTGGTGCGGCAAGCCTGAGCTGCAGGTGAAAACGCTGATTGCCGGGGCGGGTGGCTTCATCTGCGATGGATGCGTCGCCATGTGCAACGATGTTCTGGCGGCTGAGGGCGGCAAGCGGCGGGGATGGCTGCGGCGAAAAGCCCAATGGACTGGCTATAAGCCGCTAGCCTGACGCACGGTGCGAGGGCAGCATCTCCAACGGTCCGGCCCTGGAGGTCTACGATCTGGTCACCATGGTCGAAATCGCGGCACCCGTGGGCCTTGTGATCCTCTACCTCGCCGTGCGCGGTGGCCTGGGCTGGCTTGCCCTTCGCCGGATTGCCCGCTTCCATCGCTGGCTGCATCGACGCCCCTAACCGCGTCGTCGCGCCGATCTCCTCCTGGGGTACATTCACGGATGCTCGCCTGAGGCAGCCCGCTGACACTTGGCAGTCTCAGACGCAGCTGACGGTCCCTTTTGTGAGGCC
>PNBE01000029.1 GCA_003135895.1 Candidatus Dormiibacterota bacterium | reverse complement strand
GCGGGGTGCAGGGTGGGGCACCGGCGGGCACTCCGTATTCAGATCCGCAGGGCTGTGGGCACCACAAGGCAGGCGAAGGCACCCGCGTTGGGTCTGCGTTGGGCCTGGATTTTCTGGCTGAGCGGGCGGGGTGGAGCGCGACAACCACCTCAGGTGACATGACGCTCGTGTGCTCGAGCGTACAATCTGCACACATGACGAGTTCGCTCGGGACCGGACCCCGCGCACATCACCAATCCATGGACATGGATCGATCGCTGCTCTCGAGCAGGCTCTAGGTGGCGCGGGACGCGACGCTCCCAGTCGGCCGGCTCCGGTCGACCTGGCCGGCGTGGTTCGTATCCACGGGGTTGCCCACTCGGTCGCCGGATCCAGGGATGGCCGTCGGTCGTGGCATGAGGCGGGATCACTTCAACGTCGCGCGGTGGGGCCGACGGCACTCTCTCTGGCCGGCGTCTGTTGTGGCCCGGCAGCTGGCGCCGCGTGGATAGCCCCGTACTCACGGTTGTGGCTGGTGAGCGCCCACGGGCGCGGCAGCGACCCGAGTCCTGATGGCCTGCGCCTCCACCTCGGGGTCCGCCGGCGATAGCCGGATTGCGTGGTTGCCATGGGCGGCCATCACGGATCGTGGGCCATCGCCTCGGCAATGACCGCTACCTGGCCGCTCGAGGCGGATGCGCTTGTGCTCGGCTCAGCGCTGGCAGGGTGCGTCGCCGATCGAGTTCGCTCGAAGACCGTCCGGTTGGGTGCCTGGTGACTATCCCGTCGATTCGCGAGTCCAATGGCGATCAGCCTCGTGGTATCGCGGCCATCTATGTGCGCATCTCCGAGGACCGAGCAGGGGCGGGCTTGGGCACCGCTCGGCAAGACGCGGACTGCCGACCGATCTGCCTCCGGCGGGGATACCCTCCCGAGCGCATCCGCCTCTACGAGGACAACGACACCTCCGCATACAGCGGCAAGCGACGGGCCAAGTACGAGCAACTCCTTAATGACATCGCGGGCGGCGAGATCACCGTAGTCACCGCCTGGCACCCGGATCGGCTGCACCGCTCTCCGCTTGAACTGGAGGAGTTCATCGCCATCGTCGAGCGTGCTGGCATCGACGTCGAAACCGCTCGAGCGGGAGCCCTGGATCTCTCCACCCCGTCGGGGCGCATGGTCGCCCGGCAACTCGGGGTGGTTGCCCGTTATGAGAGCGAACACAAGTCGGATCGGCAGCGGCGCAAGCATCAGCAGCTCGCCGACCAGGGCCGCCTGGCAGGCGGTGGCACCCGCCCCTTCGGATACAACCAGGACCGGTGCACCTTGCATCCGACCGAGGCGGATTACCTGCGTGAGGCGGCCCGGCGGGTGCTCGAGGGTGAGGCGATCCGGTCGGTGTGTCGCGACTTCACAGCTCGGGGCATCGCAACCGTCAGCGGGGGTCCCTGGGCACCTACGGTCCTGCGCAACCTGCTCACCTCAGCGCGAATCAGCGGGCGCAGGGAGCACGGCCGGCGCAACGGACGTGGCCGCGGCACCGTGCTCGCCCCGATCACCTGCGTCGAAGGCCAGTGGGAGCCGGTGATCAGCACCGCCGACAGCGACGCGCTCCGGTCGCTACTGACCAATCCCAACCGGCGCATGAACTCGGGATCGACCCAGCGCAGCTACTTGCTCCGGGGAGTGGCGCGCTGCGGGCTCTGCGGCAAGGGTTTAGTTGCCCGGCCGCGCGCGGACCGACGCCGCTGCTACGTCTGTGCCTCTGGCCCCGGCTTCAATGGCTGCGGCGGAATCCGCATCCTCGCCGACGAGCTCGAGGAGGACGTGTCGGCTCGACTCCTGGTCGCGGTGGACGAAGGCGAACTCGAGGCGATCCTCACAGCCTCCGATGGCGCTGACGCGGCGGCCGCCCGCGACGTGCTGCTGGCGAGCCAGGAACGGCTGACCGCCCTGGCGTCCGAGCGAGCTCGGGAGGAACTCACCGACGCGGAGTGGCGGGTGATGCGCCCGGAACTGGTCGCCCGCGTGGCGGATGCCCAGCGCCGCTACGACGCGGCCCGGGGCAAGGGTTCGCTGGCGACCCTGCCGCGCCCGCTGGGGGCTGTCTGGTCCGCCTTCACCCCCACCCAACGCCGCGCCACTGTCACCGACCTGATCGCCGAGGTCCGGGTGGGATCGGCGGTTCGAGGGCTCAACCGCTACGACCCCAGCCGGGTTGGTCTCATCTGGAATATCTAACCCGCGAGTTCGCCTGACGGGCGCCGTCGCGGCGGGGATGCGCACGATTGCCGACGCGGCTCGTTGCGCGTCGGAGTTTGCGTTCATCCTCTCCGTTTGCTCTCCGGCTTCGCGCGGTTCCCGGTCTTTCGGCGTGGGGTCGCGGGCGCTCCGGGGCACCACCGGCAGGTACCCGGCCCGAGATATCGGCGCAGGCGTAGATCCTCGAGCAGGTCGCGCACCCGCTCGCGGGTCGCTTCAGCCGAACGCAGGGCGCAGAGGTCCTCAACCGGCGGCGCCGCGCTGATCGTCGTCCAGAGCAGAGCGTGCTGCTCTTGGGCGTCGACCGCACGAGGTTCCTCCATCGCCGAGACATCGGCCACGATGTGATACGCCCCCTTGCACAGGTCGCCGGCCTCGACACGCCACACCAGGCGGTCTGGGGCCACGGCCCCGTAGTCAGCGCACTGGGCGAGGCGGCCGAGCATCTGGTCCACGGTGGCGCCGGAGCCAAGTCCCGTGTCGTCGACCTCGCCCTCGAGCAGCTGTCGAAGCTGCGCCACCGCGGTTGCGTAGCGTCCCGCCGCAGCCTCCCACAGCGACAGCGCACGGGGCAGCCCCGAACCCTTGGTGTGCCCGACCAGGGCCGTGTACCGCTTGCCCGCCGACCGAACCGCGCCGGGGGTCAGTTCCAACGAGGCGTGCAGCGAGTGGATGGAGGGATCGAGCGCGGCCTCCAACGAAGCAGCGACGCCAAGGAGATCCTGCTGATGGAGGTCGGCGGCGGCCCGAACCATGCTGAGCCGAACCGCCGCCACCTCCTTCTCGAGCTTGGCGCGGTCCACATGCTGGCGAACGGTGCGGACGTCGACGCCAGCACGCTTGGCGATCCCAGCAAGGGCATCTCCCGCCTCCGCAGCCTGCAGCCAGGTGGCCTCTTCTGAAGAGGAAATTTGGCGTCGCGTTTTACGTTCACTGATCGCTTCAGCACGCTGATTAGTGCTCATTAGGTATTGGTCCTCCTGCAAAATCTATGACTAGTTGTGACGATTATATCAGCGTAGATTTCGGGAGATGCCTCATGATCAGCCGCCCCGAGGCAAGCCTCGGGTTCGGGTACTCCACGCTCATTGCCAGGGCGAAGAAGCCGCGCCGCACGCGGCTCGCCACCGGCGCGACCCCGCGGGTGTCCTCGATGGGGACCTCGCCGCGCGGGTGGCCGCGGAGCGGATGCAGCAGGGGCTGGGTCCACAGATCACTGACCTCACGGTCCTCGGCCGCCTCGCCGCGCGCGTCCGGTGGACATCCGAGCAAGGCGACGCCGCGGTTCGCTCCGAGCACGGAGGTACCCTTGACTGCAATTCGATGCGGGTGGCGCCGATCCCAACGCGCGGAGATCGAGTAGCTGGAGCGCACACCTCAACCCCAGTCCCGCCTGGCCGGTCGCCGAGGGATCCGGCCAATCCGTGACCGCGATGCATCGTCGCGCTATCGCCAGCACGATGTCGGTGCCCTGCCCATGGCAGGGGGCCTCGGCGATATCAGTGCGTCCTGCCGTGAAGGATCGGCGTCGGGTCTCGGGGTCGGCCGGCTGCGAGCAGAACCGACTTCCCCGCCGGGTTGAGACATCGACGCGTCTGCACCTCGATGGCGCTGATGGACGGACCGCGGTCGCTTGGTCCTCCGGGCTCGCGCTGCCGCGGTCCCGGATGAGATCTCGGACGACAGCGGTGACAGCCATCAGCCCGACCGCGAGAGCGCTCGAGCGACACGCCTGGCGGGGAGACGGACCCCGGTTCGGCTACCCCGTTCAGGTACCTCGTTCAGCCCCGGGGTTCAGGTGCCCGTTCAGACCGCCCCCGTTCAGCCAGGGCAATCGGTTCCCCTTCGCGCGCGCCTTACGCGCGCGATGGGGCCATCGGCGTCGTGTTCCGACGAGAACCTGTCAACGACCACCCGCATTGAGGAGATGACCTGCCATGAAGACTCCCCCGAAACGCCGCTCCGCCTCGAAGCTCAAGTACGCGGCCAGCCACCCCGCGATCACCGTGCATTTCGCGCTGGACGTCTACAACCGACTGATCGCCCTCCGGAAGGCCACCGGGCTGAGCCTCAACCAGCTCGTCCGCGCCGCGCTCGATTCCCTCGAGGCTGAGGTGGCGACCATCCTCGGGCGCGGTTACCAGCGAGGCCTGGAGGTGGGCAAGAAGCTCGGTGAGGCGGCGGCGCGGAAGCTCGCATACGCTGAGGGGTGGAAAGCTGCCGCGGCCGTCTTCCGCTTGACCTACCCCTGTCCGAGAGGCTGTGGCAAGCGAATAGCGGTCCGAGTCGGGGACCCCGATGCCGACCGCGCCATCGAGGTGCTCACCGAGGAGGGGTGGGGCCACAGTGAGTGCCCGAGCCCGTAGCCGCCGTCGAGCTCGCGCCTCGTCTCGGTCGTATATGCCTGTCCACGCTGGAGCCCAGTCCGGGTTCTCGGCTCAAGCGACGAACACCGCCGCTCGCGAGGAGGAACGCGGCGAAGACCATGACGACCGGGAGGCCCATCCATTCGGTGGCGGCCTGGTCGGGGTTCCCCAGCAGCTCGCGGGTGCGTAGGGACGCGGCTTCGGCCGACAGGGAGGCCGGAGCCTGGCGCCCTCGGTGCCGGTGAGGGCCACGCTCGCGACCAATTTGGTCGAGCGCCCGGCGCAGATCGGCGAGCGCGGTCTCGACCCGGCCGACAGTGGCGAGGGCGACCACGGCGAGGTCAAGTAAGTTCGGAGTGAGCGACCGCGGAGGGGAACAAGAGCCCGACGAGGGCTAGGGTGACCTTCTCGGCAGGGTGCTCCGGCCTCGCGCAAGGCGGCGAGGACGACGTCAGCGCTCCCTCCCCCTGAACGCCTCAAGGAGGTCGGGGTTGTAGCCGACCCGCAATGAGTTGGTCGAAGGTCTCGTTGAAAGCAGCGCGACGCCGGGGCCGCCGACCATCGAGGGGGGCGAAGCACCTCGTTCAAATTGATCATGGGTAAGTCAATGTCGACCACCTCCCGGACCGAGGCGGCGGTCGCCGTCTTGGGCGAGGTAACTTCGTCCGGACTGGCCGGTGATCAAGCCGGGCGTCACGCGGCGCGTTCGCTCGTCGCGGAAGTGAAGCGACAGCCCCACGTCGGGTTGTGTCGCGGTCAGATCGTGGCACACGCGGTAGAAGACGCGGCGACGCTCGTGGCTGGGGACGCGATCGCAGCTCCTGAAAGCAGCAAAACAACCGAGATACGCGCGCCGACCGTCCTGCCAGGCTGAACCCGGGCGGCGCGTGCGAGTGGAGCGCGACTCTCGCAACGCGCCACGTGTTGCTCGCCGCCTCATCGTCAGGTTTCGGAGCCGTCGAAAAACAGAGCTGGTTGTCAGATTCGCTCACTGCTACCAATGGGTATCGCGAGCTCACTCCTCGAACTGCATCCGCCGAAGTGTCGACCGCATGGAAGGCTCTAGCT
>PNBE01000109.1 GCA_003135895.1 Candidatus Dormiibacterota bacterium | reverse complement strand
CTCCATCACCACCACCTGACCCGCTGACACGGCTCGCTCCGGCCGGCCGCCACACCGTCAGGTCGGTGGCCCTGTAGCGGTCGTGAGCCCGGGCTCCGCGCCCGCCCGATCGATTACTTTTCGATGCCGTGGGCGAGCTGCCGCTCATAGGTGTCCGCGTCGTAGTAGCCGATCGAGTTCGCTACCAAGCCTGACGCACCCAGGGTCCAAACTTCGATGCCGCCCACGCGGACAGGATTGCCAGTACCACCAGGACCCCTGTTCGTTCCCGTCAGCGTCCAGGCCCAGAAGACGGAGTCACCAGCTACAAGCACGTGATCGATGCTCACGTGCAGATCCGGGAAGGCTTGCATATAGCCGGCCGCGGTCGCGGCGAGCTCCGCTCGGCCGGTCGACGGGATGCCGCGGTTGATCGTCAGCGACGCGGTCTGCTCGTAGCAACTCGCGACCCCCTCCGGGTCTTGGCTGGACCACGCCTTCGAAGCACGCATGACGAGATCCCAGACCGCTCGCGAGGGCGACGTGATACCCGGGCTGGAAGCGAGGTTCATGGGATCGAAGAATAGTTCGCAGCGCTTGATGTCCGTCTGCCGCCGCCGTGTGTGTCAATCGACAGACTGCTCGACGCCCATCCGGGGCACGCAGGAAGAACCAGCCCTGAGCTTGACTGAGAGCCATTTGCACGGTTAGCCGGAATCAAGCGATCCGTTCCCCGTCGCTGCTACGTGAGGTGCCGGCCGCGGGGCGCGCATCAGTCGCTTGAACAAGACCCCGAGCAGTACCCCAGCAACCACGAGCACGATCCAGTCGATGGAGAGCGCGATCACCTCGAATCGATACTCGAGGTCCTTCCCAAAGATCAATGCGAAGCTCACCAGGACCCCGATCACCGCGATACCGCTGATGACGAGGAGGCGGCGGACGACTCGCTCCAGCCGGGTGAGTCTGCCAAGGCTGAGGCCGCTGAAGAGGAACGCCAGACCCATCAGCGAATATCCGCCATCTTCGAGCGCGATGAAGATCCCGTGTGGGTTGTACTGGGAGAAGAGGCTGAGGCCGCTCACCTGTCCATCAAGCAGACTCGGCTGGACGACGGCGATTTGAATGAGGTAGTCCGCGAGGATCAGCGCCGCTCCAAGCGAGGCGAGGCACATGGCGACCAGACTGCATGACTTCAAATCATCTCTGGCGTGACGGTGCACGCACGTCACCAGGACGACGAATGTCACGGACAAGAGTGCGGCCGGATACATCCAGAGGTAGTCCCTCGGCACGAACGCAGCAGCATTTGTGTATGGGTACACGATGCATGACATCGAACAGTAGGGGCCGGATCGCGGTGGAGTGGTGACAGCCATTCCCAGTGCGGCCGCGGCCAGCGCCGCCGTCNNGTCGGATCGCCCTCAGCGCCGGTGTTGCGTGTTCGCCACGCCATTGATCACCGCGCCGGTCGCGACGAGCGCGACAATCAGCCACAGGACACTGCCCGTGACAACGTACACAACTACGCCCACTATGGCGGCGACGATCACGCGTATCGCCACGGCCCAGAGGAACTGACTAAGAGTCAGTCCGAACCATCTGCGGGTTGCACTGCCGGCGGTCTTGTTCATGCTCGCCTCCTTTCCGGCGGCCTCTGGGGTCTACGTGGGCTGCCAGTGAGGCGATTGTTGCCGGAACCGCGAACATCCATAAGGGCCGTTTGTCACATGCAACACCTCCCGCAGCGCGCCATGTTGACCGGGCGTGGCTGAGGACGCAGAGCAGTTGTTTGGCCACTGCACATGGTGACCTTGGACCCTAGCGTCACCTCCACGGGCGATCAACAGTAATTTCTGATTGTCTGGAGCTACCCCGCGTTCCCGCAGCCAGAGGAGGAGCGTCGATGAGCAAGCGGATCGAAGGCGACATCGTCATCAAACGGCCGGTAGAGGAAGTGTTTGACTTCTGCGCAGACGAGCGCAACGAGCCACGTTACAACCCGCGGATAACTCATGCCGAGCAGACCTCGTCCGGGCCAATCGGCCCGGGTTCGCAGTTCCACGCAGAGATGAGGACGATGGGCCGAAAGATGGCGATGACCATCGAGTGGACGGCCTACGAGCGACCCCGGCGCCTCGCATCGTGGACACGCCTGTCCGGCATGGATATCCGTGGTGATTTGAGATTCGACCCGGTCGCCGGGGGCACTCGGATGCGGTGGGCGTGGTACCTGGAGCCGCACGGTGGACTCAAGCTGATGGGACCGATGATCACCCTGATGGGGCGGCGCCAGGAGCGGACCATCTGGGCCAGCCTGAAGCGTGTCCTGGAAGCACCGGAGCCTTGAGCGGCCACCGTGAGAGGTCGGCTACCATTCGCGCCGATGAACAGCGGGGGGGCCTCATGCTCCTGACCGCATCTGCCGGCGACGACTTAACGCCGCCGGGGGCGTACGACGCTCGCGAGCACTACACCAAGTACGAATACCGTATCCCGATGCGGGACGGCGTGCGGCTCTTCACGTCCGTGCTCGTGCCCAAGGACGCGTCGATCACGTACCCCTTCATGATCGTCCGGAGCCCGTTTGGAGTGGGCCCCTATGGGTCTGACGAATACTCAGCGGCAGCCGTGCACACCGATGCCTTCCTGAGGGCCGGCTACATGTGGGTGCGGCAGGACGTTCGCGGCCGGACCTTGTCGGAAGGCGCATTCACCCACGTGACGCCGCATCGACCGGAGAAGCGAACCCCTTCAGATGTGGATGAGAGCACGGACACGTACGACACGGTGGCGTGGCTGCTGCGGCACATCCCCAACCACAATGGCCGCGCGGGCCTGTGGGGGATCTCGTACGCCGGGTTCTTCACCGCAGCCGGGATCATCGACACCCATCCGGCGATCAAGGCGGCGTCGCCGCAGGCGCCTGTTGCGGACCTGTTCCTCGACGACGACTGGTACCACGGCGGCGCGTTCATGCTCGCGGCGAACTTCGAGGGGTCGGCGGGTTTCCCGCCACAGGCGGGACCACCGTCCAAAGTGACGGTACCGTTCGACTACGGCACGAGTGACGGCTACGAGTTCTTCCTCAAGCTCGGACCGCTGCCCAACGTCACGGCCCGATTCGGAGGTCATAACCCGATGTGGGATGAGACCGTCGCGCATCCCACCTACGACGAGTACTGGCAATCCCGTGCAATCTGGCGTCACCTGAAGAACATCCGCTGCGCGGTGCTGACGGTGGGCGGCTGGTTCGACGCCGAGGACTTGATGGGACCGCTGCGCGTATATCACGCGATCGGGGCGAACAATCCCGGCATCAGCAACAGCCTCGTCATGGGACCCTGGGTGCACGGCGGCTGGGCGCGCCATGACGGCCGGCGGCTGGGCAGCGTCGATTTCGCCGCAGACACTGCGAGGTACTACCGGGAGAGCATCGTCCTCCCGTTCTTCGAGTTTCATCTGAAAGACAGGGGCGAACCGAAGCTGCCCGATGCGCACGTGTTCGAAACCGGCACCAATGTCTGGCGTCGGTATCCCGCCTGGCCGCCGCCGGATGCAACGCCGCAGATTCTCTATTTTCGAGAGGCCGGCGGCCTCGCCTTCGAGCCGCCCACGGCGGTGGACGCGAGCGATTCCTACGTGAGCGATCCTGCCAAACCTGTACCGTTTGTCGGCTACACGGCGCCCACGGTGCCGGACGAATATATGGTGTCGGATCAGCGGTTCGCGGCGACGCGGCCCGATGTGCTCGTGTACGTCACGGAGCCGCTCGAGGAGGATTTGTCTCTCGCCGGTCCGATCTCAGCGAGGCTCTTCGTTTCGACGACCGGGACCGACTCCGACTGGGTGGTGAAACTGATCGATGTCTATCCTCCGGA
>PNBE01000028.1 GCA_003135895.1 Candidatus Dormiibacterota bacterium | reverse complement strand
TCCATAAATGTAGGTTGGGCCGCTCCCGACGACAGCCGTGTTCTAGTGCCTTGTCTGCTGCGAGTCCAGCGGCGAGGGCGAGGTCTTGGTGGACTGCCGGCGACGAGGGCAGGGTCCGCGCCGTGGAGACTCGGTGGAAGCGACATTACTGGTGAGCAGCTCGGAGCGCTGCACTCGCGGGGCTGACGGCTGTTGCCCTACGGACTCTCACCCAGAGCGAGTTCGAACCGCGCTCCCTGCCGGCCGGCGACCGCAACCGATCCAATCACAACGAACCCGGCCTTCACAAGCACCCGCTGCGAAGCAACATTCTCGTTGCTGGCCGTCGCCCAGAGCGTCTTCAGCCCGTACTCGTCGCGGGCAATCCGGCACATGCTCCGCAGCCCCGACGTCGCAACGCCGCGACCTGAGACCTGTTGCGCAACGCGATAACCAACCTCGGCGGTCCCATCAACGACGTCGTACAGGTTGAAGCGGCCCATGACCGCGCTGTGTTCACCGATGAGGACGTGAAAGAAGCCCGTCCCCGCCTCCTGCTCCGCCAGGGTCGCGCGGTATCGCTCCGCGAAGTTCTCGTAGAAAGCGTCGCCACGATCACTGATCGACTCGGCGAAATACGCCCGGTTCGCTCGCTCAAAATCGAGGACCGCTGCTTCATGGTCAGGGCGAAGACGCTGCAGCTCCACAGCGCTCAAACCTACTCCGACAACGCGTCCGGGCCACCGCCGGCCCACCCGCGTGTTGATACGAGACACGCTGCCTGACTGCGTAGCCCTTCGGTCAGGGCGGTGGCTCCACGACGGCACTGCCGTCAGCGATGTGGATGCGCCAACCCTGCTCGTGCACCGCGCGGTGGTGCGGCCGGCACAGGGAGACCAGGTTCTCGAGCTCGGTGGCGCCGCCGTCCGCCCAGTGGAGGATGTGGTGCCCGTCAATCCGCAAATGTATGTTGAGAGTCGCCTCGTCGACGAGATCCCAGCGCCAAAGTGGCCCATCTCGTCTCGCGCCCTCGACTTCGAAGATGTCGCCGCGTTCAACGGCCATACGACACGACGCCTTGGTGCTGGGCTCAAGATGCTCAACTGCGCATTCGGGCGCCTCGCGAAGGAGGCCGCCAGTCGTCAGCGACTTCATGGACATCGTCGCAGACGTAGCGCCTGGTGGTCGCAGTCGTGTCCCCCGGGGCGAATGCGATGTGCGAGGCACGGCCTTGCAGCGCTAGGCGACTCCTCGCGCCATGCGGTGATGGGCCGACTTCCGTGGCATATCGTCGACGACCAACGAGTACAGCTGCAGGGACGAAGAAATAGGGACCTTCTGCCCTGTTGATAGGGACCCTCTGCCCTGTTGTCGGAATTGCTGCTGATGCTACGTTTGTAACGTGCGAGAACGGTCGCACCGGCGTCGCCGTTCTCGTGAGTGGCGGACACGCCGGAGGAAGTGGTTGACCATGATGCAGCCGCTCCCGCGCAGAGCCGCGGAGGAGCCCCGGCCGCAGCAGCCCGACTTGGCCCCAACGGGCCGAATAGGGACGATAGGCAGGACTACGGAGAGGCGAACCGCAAGAATCGTAGGAACGTTGTTCCTCGTTGCGATGGTCACTTCCATTGTGGGTGGCGGTCTCATCGAATCCGTTCTGAAGGCACCCGAGTACGAGCGGCTCCGAGAGGGCCCCGGCTGACGCTGCCGCCAGCGTGCACGAAGCAGCGTGAAGTGAATAGCCCATGTATCGGAGGTAAGTGTCATGAGTATCGCGCCCGACGAGCTCCGCCAGGTGGCGCGCAAGCGCCTCGGGGATCGACGCGGCTTCGTTCCGCATCTCATCGTCTACGTGCTCGTCAACGCGGGTCTGGTCGCGATCTGGGCCACGGTCGCGAATCCGGGCGTGTTCTGGCCCGGTTTCGTGCTCGGCTTCTGGGGTATCGGCCTGGTGATGCACTTCTGGAGCGCCTTCATCAGCCGGCCGATCACGGAAGCTGACGTCGAGGGTGAGATGCAGCGCCTGCACGATCGATCGGGCGGCGCGCACGCCGCATAGGACTAGCCAAGCAACAGGGAGAGTCGACATGGAGACGATCAAGCAAGCTGCTGGTGAGTTCCTGGCGGAGAAGCGTGTCGCCGTCACGGGGGTTTCCAGGAAGCCGCAAGGACACGGGAGCAACGCCGTGTACCAGCGCCTGCGGCAGCGAGGCTACACGGTCTTCGCTGTCAATCCCAACGCCTCGAGCGTCGAAGGGGACACGTCCTACCCGAATCTCAAGTCGATTCCAGGAGGCATCGACTGGGTGGTGATCGGAACCAGGCCCGAGACTGCCGATGCCACCATGCGGGAGTGCGCCGATCTCGGTATTAAGCACGTCTGGATGCACCGCGGACCCGGCGCAGGGAGCGTGTCATCGTCGGCCACCGAGTACGGCCGTGAGCATGGCATCACCGTGATCGATGGTGGCTGCCCCTGCATGTACAACCCAACGGCAGATCCCGGTCACAAGGCGATGCGCTTCATGCTCACTTTGACGGGCAAGGTGCCGAGGCGGGTGTAATGCTCCAGCTTGGTCCGCGAGTGAGATCCGGACCTAAGCGACATGACGGCAGTGGTGACTGGTCGAGCGACATGCCGGGCTCGGGAGAGATGCCGTACTCGTGCGCGCGCCTAAAGGCCTGTTCGGCGCCCTGAGGTCGAATGAACCGTTGGTGACATCCGGCCCTGGCGCGGCGAGACGCTGGAATCCACGCTTGATTGGAACGCAGACGAGCCATGAGGAGGTGGGAGCGATGGAAGCTGGAGTTGGTGCCTCGATGAGAGTCATGAGGAAGGATGGCCTAGTGACGATTTCAGCAGTCGATCGCCCCCCTGATTCACTCCCGGGACAGGGCCGGACCGGAATAGTGTTGCTGATAGCCAGCATTGCCGGACTCCCCCTTCTCCTGCTCATAGCTCGGCGACTGGGGCGGCGGGGGGTTCTTCTAGTAGAAGCCGTTTGCGCCGTCCTGTTCGCACGCGACGTGTCGATGACAGCGGCCGGCGCGCCGGCTCAGCTCAATCTCCTCCCACGCATGCTTCTCTTTGTGGAGACCGCGTCCTCGGGGGTGGCCACGCTGGCCGGCTTGTATACGTTTGCGCGGTGGCCACGGATCAAAGACCGGGCCGAAAATCGGACCAAGGCGGTGGCCACCGTGGCGACGACGACAACGTTCCTCTTGCATGCGGCTCGCGAGGCGATTTACCTGAGCCCTGGTTACGGTATGCGGGGAGGCTCCCACCGCTCAGCCTAGCTCCAAGACATGCGTTCTCTGGGCCGAGAAGCGGGTCCTGAACTGGAGCGAACTCCGAGCCGGTGGCTAAACGGTGATAACCGGCCCGAAAGGGTCAATTCGTAGGCCCCTATCAGGTGACATTGCCCAACACTCGGCCCAGCCGACGCTGATCTCACTCGGCGGCCCTCGAGGGGGTTGTATTAACGATGGACGAGGTTGTTCAGCTCGGTGGCGCCAACGTCAGGTATCCGGCGCGGCGTGAGGCAACGTAACCACCATGGCGCTGTAGCTTGTCGTGAGCCCGGGCTCCGCGCCCGCCCGATCGATTACTTTTCGATGCCGTGGGCGAGCTGTCGCTCATAGGTGTCCGAGTCGTAGTAGCCAATCGAGTTCGCTACCAAGCCTGACGCACCCATCGTCCAAACCTCGATGCCGCTCACGCGGACAGGATTGCCAGTACCACCCGGACCCCTGTTCGTTCCGGTCAGCGTCCAAGCCCAGAAGACCGAGTCACCGGCTACGAGCACGTGATCGACGCTCACCTGGAGATCCGGGAAGGCTTGCATATAACTGGCCGCGGTCGCGGCGAGCTCCGCCCGGCCGGTCGACGGGGTGCCGCGGTTGATCGTCAGCGACCCGGTCTGCTCGTAGCAACTCGCGACCCCCTCCGGGTCTTGGCTAGACCACGCTTTCGAGGCACGCATGACGAGATCCCAAACTGCTCGCGAGGGCGATGTGATACCCGGGCTGGAGGCGAGGTCCATGGGATCGAAGACTAGCGGAGCGCACAAGTCGTCAGCCCTGATCCGTCGACGCTTCGGCACTCAGGAATTCCCGGGCGAGGCTGTCCGGTTCCGTCGGCTAGGGAACCTGCGTACAACCACTAAGCTACGGCGGCAATGTTCGTCGAGGTCAACGGCCTTCTCCTGAACACTGTTTCATTTGGGAGCGGTTCCAAGACCCTGCTCGCGCATGGCGGCTGGGTCGCCAGCTGGGAGCTCTGGCAGCAACCCATGGAGCTGCTCAGCGACCAGTGGCGTTGTGTCTCCTACGACCACCGAGGTGCGGGTCTCTCCGTGGTTCCGATCGAGCAAATCACCCTGCAGGGATGCGTTGACGACGTCATCGGCGTCATGGATGCGCTGCGTATCGAGCGCTGCATTGTTGCTGGTGAGTCCATTGGGCGCCCCGATAGTCATCTCGGCACTCCTCCGCCATCCTGAGAGATTCGAAGGGCTGGTAATCGTCGACGGCGTGCCGCCGTCCACCAAAGCCAAGCAAGCCGGTGAGGCGCTGCAGCCCGAAGCGCGTCAGGAGCGGCCCGATTACGAGACCGTTGTCGCCACTTTCGTGGACCGGTGCATACCCGAGCCGGAGAGCGAGCACCTGCGTCGGTGGGGGAGGGAGATTCTGATGAGCGCTGGGGGTGAGGCTGCGTTCCGAATGACCGCGACGGCAATGACCGATCCGTTGCCACCAGTTGACCTGAGCCGCATCAGTGTGCCCACGTTGGTGATGCACGGCTCGGCAGACGTCATCGTCCCGCCGGAGTTGGGCAGGCAGGTCGCGCATGAGATTCCCGGTGCCAAGTTCTTGTTGATGGAAGGCGCCGGTCATGTGCCCACGATTACTCGACCGTTGGAGGTTGTCGAAGCGATTCGCGCTCGCTTCGGTCGCTGATGTCCTCGCACGCGGGTGCGCTTTGGGGGTGGTATTAGCGATGGACGAGGTTGGCGAGAGCTGTGCCGCTCCGCCGTTCGTACCCCAGTTCGACGCCCGTCGACATTCGCCCGCTCACTTTGGGTCGAGCTATCCCGCCTTCCGGACCAACGGTATGGCTACGGCTGCTCGGGAAGAGGGATCGAATGCCACAGCACCAGCTTCCAGGCGCCGCCGTCGCGACGGAGGATCATTGTGGTCGGAGCGGAGATGTGCTGGGGGGTGCCGTTCATCGTGTAGTCCTGGTCGATCCAACAGGTCAGTACCCCTGTTTCCCCCCAAATGCGCTCCTCCGCATCTCGAAGTTGCGTCCCGACATCACTCACCGCGGTTATCACCTCGCGGAGGTAATTGTCTACGTCGCCTCTGCCGCGCAGCCAGCGTCGCGAGATCTCGTCGACGCTCTGGACGTCCCCCGTCAACATCTCCTTCATCCGATCAGCATCCAAGGCGTCAAGCGCCGCAAAGAATTCGGTTGCGACATTTCTCAGCTCGTCTGGCATCAAACGGGTCCTCCATGGTGGTCGGCAACTGCCGAGTCTCCTTGTACGAGCCTCGCGGGTCAATAGAGCTCGATGGTGGCGACTGCAAATGTCAGCCCACGACCTCTAGCGTGACGCGGGGCGGGTCACTCGGGCAGTCGCCATTTGTCACTCCTGAATAATGTAGGTAGCGACGCAGAGGCGCCCATTGCGCAGGTGCATGTACTCTCGCCCACGTCAGTATGCGCAAATGTCCCTCGAGCGAGCCATCGGCGGCGGATCGAACAGACCGTCGAGCTGAGGCAGTTCCTCGCACTAATCGCGCAGCCAGGGTTGGGCGATGCGCAGGGCGCTGAGGATGGCGCGCGTCGCCGGAGACCGGTTCAGCGTGATGAAGTGAACGCCCGGTGCGCCGGCGCGGAGCAGCTCACTGCACTGCAGGGTCGCCCAGGCCACGCCCAGTTGCAGCGCCGCCGCCGGGTCGTCAGAGCGCGACTCCAGCGCCACGCGAAGCGCCGGCGGTATGGATGCGCCGATCTTGGCGGTGAAGCGTGACACCTGGTCGACGTTGGTCACCGGCATGATGCCCGGGACGATCGGCACGGTGACGCCTGCCTTGCGCAGCCGCGACACGAAGTCGAAGTACACCGAGTTGTCGAAGAAGAGCTGAGTGATCAGGAAGGCGGCGCCGGCCTCCACCTTCTGGATGGCCGCCGCGACGTCCTCCTCGAGGCTCGCCGACTCGACGTGCTTCTCCGGTGAGCATGCGGCGCCGACGCAGAGGTCGGCGTTGTCGGCCAGCAGGCGCACCAGCTCGCTGCCGTAGCGGAGCCCACCCTCATGCGCGACGAAGCGCCCCTCGCCATTGGGTGGGTCGCCGCGCAGAGCGAGGACGTTTTCGATGCCGACTGCCTGGTACTCGCGGATCTCGGCGAGCAGGTCGTCGACGGTCGAGTCGCGACAGGTCAGGTGTGCCATCGGCAGCAACCCGGTCTCACGCCCAATGCGCTCGACCAGGCGGACGGTGCGGTCGTCGCGACTGCTCCCGCCGGCGCCGTGGGTCACCGAGACGAAGGCGGGCTCGAGCTCGCGAAGCGCCGCGATGGCGGCGAAGAGACGGTCGGCGCCGTCGTCGTCCTTGGGAGGGAAGAACTCGAACGAGAATAGGGGTTCGCCTGTGGCGAACAGGCTGCTGATCCGCATGGTGCACCGATGGTGACGGACGCCGGCGTTTGACCGCTACCGAGTGCAACTCCGGCTATCGCACAGAGAACGGCGACTACCGGGCCATCTTCAACCCACACGGCAGCGCAGGTCACCAGCGCGAATGGGACAAACGGCCATCGAACGTGCGCATCAGCGCCGAGGTAGTCGCTGGTCGGGCAGCCGAGGCTGATCTCACTCGGCAGCCCAAGAGGGGGTTGTACTAACGATGGACGAGGTTGCCGTTATTCGTGTGGGCTCAGTGCGTAAGGCCGTTCCGCGCTGACTAGGTGGCGAGCCCGTTGCTCACGTTCG
>PNBE01000123.1 GCA_003135895.1 Candidatus Dormiibacterota bacterium | reverse complement strand
CCGCCACTCGAATCGCCTGCGGAACCGGGCGGACCAGCCGCGGATCCGGGAGTGGCTCATCGAAGAGGCGCGCTGCGTTTGCTCGGAAGCGAACGGGGGCCGCCGTCACCAGCATCTCCGTCCGCGCCGCCAGCGTCCGCGGCCCCGGCGCGGGGGGCTCGCCGGCTCCGATGCGGTTCACGGCCACAATGCGGCGCACCCGCGCTGCGGTGGTGTCCGCGCTGTCGACGACGCGCAGCCGCCGCGACCCGATCACACGTCCCAGCGCCGGGCGGAGCAAGGGATAGTGGGTGCAGCCGAGGACGAGGGTGTCGGCGCGCCAGTCGAAAATGCGCTCGAGCACCGGCCGGAGTGCGTCGTCCGCTCTGGGCGTGTCGGCATCGCCGTCCTCGACGATCTCGACGAGGTCGGCCGCGACCTCGCTGAGCACCACAATACCCGGGTTGGCCTCCTTGATGGCATGGACGTACTCGCCGCTCGCGCGAGTTCCTTGCGTGCTGAGCACGGCGACCCGGCCGTTGCGCGTCGCCGCGGCGGCTGCCTGCGCTCCGGGCGCGATCACACCGACCACCGGGATGTCGAAACGTTCGCGCGCCACGTGCAGCGCCGCGGCGGTCGCCGTGTTGCAGGCGATCACCACCAGCTTGGTGTCCATACCGGCCAGCATCCCAATGATCTCCATGGCGAGGCCACGGACCTGCGCCTGGGAGCGTGGCCCGTAAGGGAAGTGCGCCAGGTCGGCAACGTAGATGAGCGCTTCGGCCGGCATCTGGTGGCGTATCTCGCGGAGCACGGTCAGGCCGCCGACACCGGAGTCGAACACGCCGATCGGGCGCGAGTCGCTCATTCGCCCCGCAGGATAGCAGGGGGGCACTTCATGCCCGGTCCGACAGGGAGAGACCCATGAGCAGCATGTCCTTGTCACCGCTCGGCATGCGCACCTCGCCCCTGACCAGGCCCTCATCCCGGAACCCGAGGGATCGATAGAGGGCAATGGCGCGTTGGTTGTCCGGAAACACGCGCAGGCTGAGCTTGGCGAGTCCGACCGCGTGTCCCCAGGCAATCGCCATTTCCATCAAGGAGCGCCCGAGGCCGCCGCCGCGCTGTGGGTTGCTGACAAGGATGGCTACTTCCCCGACGTGCGCGTAGTGAGATCCCGCTCGGCGCTGCACCAGCACGTGCCCCGCGGGGACGCCGTCGACCTCGAGGGTCAGCGTGAGTCCCCCCTCGAGCACGATGGACACCAGCCGGGAGCTCTGCTCGAGGGTGCCGGGTTCGCCGGGAACTGCCGCGATCAGCTCGCCCTCCCTCGCCACCGCATCGATGAGCGCGGCCAGCCCAGGGGCGTCATCGTCTCGTGATGGCCGGATGACATACGCGTGCCCGCTCGGAGTGGTCCCTTCGCGGCGAAGCGCTGATGGGGTCGCCGTCATACGGCGACAGAGAGGCCGGGATCGTCGTGCACGGTGGTTGCGCGGTCGGCAATCCGGCGCGCGATGCCGCCGGCGCTCATCACGGTCATGTGACCGTGCGGGTAGGTCCACAGATCCGTCTGCCACCGGGTTGCGAGCTCGGTCACCGGGTCCGGCCCGACCACCAAGTCCTGCATCGCCCGCACCAGCGTGATCCGGTCCCCGGGTGTGCGTGGTGTGAAGTTGCGGGCCACCAGCGGCGCCAGCGTCGACTGAAGAAAACGGCCGGCGCTCGCGCGGTCCGGGCCCCAGGACCCGCTGTACTCACCGATCATGCCGAGGTGTCGAAGCGACGGCGTCGGCGGCCGTTGCGAGAGGGTCGTCGCCGGGTCGCAGAAGGGCGCGACTGCGATCACCCGGTCGAGTTCGAGCTGCGCCGCAAGCAGTGTCGCGATCAAACCCCCGAGGCTGACGCCGACCACGCTCACTGATGGACTCACTTCGGCGCGAGCCCAGGCGATCACTGCCGCGGCGTCTTCGACCGATTGACGGACCACGGCCCGGACGTGCGCCGGATCGAGGCTGAAGTACCCGTCGCCGCTCCGCTGTCCGGGGAGTGTCCGGCGCAGGTGATTCGGAAGGTCGAGCCGCGCCGTGTGTGCCCCGCGCAGGCGCATCTGCTTGGCCAGCCAGCGGTCGTAGGTCGTCTGCGGAACCGCGTACCCGTGGAGCAGTAGCACGAACGGCGCGGGTCCGGGGTCCTTCCTGACGTGCGCCGTCGCGACCAGGTGCCGGCTGCCCCAGTGGCCCCCGGGCCCCTGGCTCTCGCCGTCGAGCTCCAGCTCACGCCACCTCGGGCCGCCGAGCGATTCCCACTCCCGGTTGACCCGGATCGGGCGCGGATCGTGCACACCGCTGTGCTCCCAGAAGTCGGCCGGGTCGGCCGGGGAGCGGTCGATGACCTCCGGACGCGAGAGCCCGACCGCCGTCAGGCGGACGTGCACCATCCGGTCCAGGATCAGCGATACCGTCCCGATGAGGCGGTCGTGGGAAGTTTCCGAGCTCATGGCAAAACCCTCTCCCGCCATCATGCCCCCAATAGGCGATTGCGTAACTCCGGCGCGTAGGACATCATCGAACGTGGCCGTGCCCGAATCGCCGCCTCCGCTTCGCGTGGTGGGCGCCCCAGATCGTCCAAACGACTGGGAGACCGTCTACCAGGAGCATGTTGCTCCCCTCTATCGATATGTCTACTCGAGGACCGGCAATACCCCGGACGCCGAGGACGTGACCTCGACAACATTCCTTCGGGCGCTGCCACGGCTGCGTTCCGACGTCTCGGCCGCCGAGATCCGCGCCTACCTGCGCACCACCGCCCGGAGCGTGCTCGCCGATGTGTGGCGCCAGCGCCACGGGACAGTCTTGATGGAGTTCGATGAACAACGCGACGCCGCCCAGCCTCCCGAACGGGAGCACGAGGTCGACGTCAGTCCCATCCTCGACGGGCTGCCGGACAACTACCGCAGCGTGCTCGAGTTCAGATTCCTGCGCGGCTACTCGATCCGTGAGACGGCTGCGGCGATGGGCGTGAGCGTCGCCAACGCCAAGGTGCTGCAGCTGCGCGCGCTCCGTCGCGCCGCGGCCGCTGGAGTCCGTGATGTCGAAGGCTGATCGCCGCCTCGCGCGCTTCGTGAAGGCGCTGATCGCGAACCGCAGGCCGCCGCGGTCGCCGGCTGGAGACGACTCTGCAGCGATGCAGACCGCGACGCGGCTCCGGGCAGCGCACCCGGGCGGCTCGACCCCGTCGCCGGCGTTCGTCGACACCCTTGCCCGACAGCTGCGCGAGGCGTCGGACCACGAACCCGGATGGACCGAGGCCGGGATCCGCCGCCGCCGCTTCCTGGCCGGTGGCCTCGCCACCGTGGCCGCATCCGTGGCTGCAGGCATCGGTGTCGAGCGCATTCGAGAGGTGTTGACCGAGCCGGCCAGCGGTGCCGGCAGCATCCAGCCGTACATCAGCGCGTGGGTGAAGGTCGCCACATTGGCGGAGGTGACCCCCGGGAAGATCAAGCAATTCTCCGCCGGAGGCGTGCAGGGCGTTGTCTTCACCCTCGATGGTGAGATCCGCGGCCTGAGCGCGGTCTGCACCCACCAGGGGTGCACGCTCGTGCCCGAGCCGGCGCAGAACAGGCTGGTGTGTCCGTGCCATCCGATGAGCTTCAACCTCACCGGTGCGGCAAACCCGGGCGACTACCGGTTGAACCCGCTCCCCGCGGTCCAGACGCGTGTCAACAGCGACAGCGTCGAGGTGCTCGTCCCCGCCTGGACCTGACGCTCGGCCGGTCCCCTCCGGCAGCGCAGCCGGCCAGGACGCGGCAGTGATCCGGCGCTCCGAGCCGTCCGTACCAAGCGGTGACAGGGCGGTGACAAGACGGCCAACCGGATCGCCAACGACCGCCCCAGCGAGGTGTACACATGGCCAAGGTGACACGGCGGACCTTTCTGTCCACGACAGTTGGGGCAGCAGGCGGAGTGGCGGCGATGGGACTGATCGCCGGGCCGAGCAGCCTCGTCGAGGCGGCCCAGAACGCTGCCGATGCGAGTCACGGTCCGATGTCCGGCGAGCCGATGACCGCATACGTTCGCGATGCAGCGACGGGTGAGATCTCGGTGATGGTGGGCCATCGCGAGATCGTCACCAAGGACCCGCAGCTCATCCGGCGTTTGCAGCGCGCCGCCCGCTGACGCGCCGACCACAACAGCATCCACATCCTCACGAGGGGTAAACATGTCTTCGCACCGTGAAGCACCGGGTATCTCCAAGGACCCGGTTGCGGACAGTACTGACCTTTACGCGTTCACCAGCCCGGACCATCCGGACACGGTGACGCTGATCGCCAACTACATCCCGCTCGAGGGACCGGACGGCGGACCGAACTTCTACAACTTTGGTGACGACGTCCTCTACGAGATCACCGTCACCAACGGCGGCAGCGTGCTCGACGCCATCACATACCAGTTCAAGTTCACCACCGAGTACACCAACCCGAACACCTTTCTCTACAACACAGGCCCGATCACCAGCCTGACCAGCGCGAACTGGAACGTTCGCCAGTTCTACTCGGTGACCAGGATCAGGGGCGGCCACTCCGAAGTCCTCGCGAGCAGGCTCGCGTGCCCGCCGGTCAACGTCGGCGTCCGGTCGACCCCGAACTATGGCGCCCTCGCCCGGGCGGCCGTGCATCGCCTGGACGGCGGCTGGGTGTTCGCCGGTCAGCGTCGCGAGGGATTCTACGTCGACCTGGGGTCGATCTTCGACCTCGGCGCGCTGCGTCCTTTCCAGAACCTGCACCTCATCCCACTCCCCGCGGTCGGTGGCGTCGATTCCTCGAAGCACCTCAACGTGCACACCATCGCCATTCAGGTCCCCAAGACGCATCTCACCAAGCACGGCGAGATGCCCACCGATGCGTCGAGCCCTGACTCGGTCATCGGCGTCTACACCACCGCGAGCCGGCGCAAGTCCACCGTGCTCGAGCACGGCGGTCGTGCCATGGACGTTGGACCGTGGGTTCAGGTGTCCCGCCTCGGCATGCCGCTGATCAACGAGGTGGTCATCCCGATCGGCAAGAAGGACTTCTGGAACTCCACGAAACCCAGCAACGACGCGCAGTTCGTGGCCAACTACGCGCACCCGGAGCTCGCGGGACTCCTTCCCGTGCTCTATCCCGGCGTGTTCCCGAATCTTGCGGCGTATCACGCGGATCGAGTCGATCTCGAGGCAATCCTGCTCACCGGGATTCCGCCGGGCATCATCGGGACCTTCCAGAACAACACCGGGTCGACACTGGCGGACCTGCTCCGCCTGAACATGGCGATTCCCCCGGCGTCGTCGCCGAATCTCAACGGCATCCTTGGTGGCGACCTTGCTGGCTTTCCGAACGGCCGCCGCGTCTTCGATGATGTGGCGACGATTGAGATCCGCGCCATCGCGGGCGCCACGATCCCGCTGGTCGACGCCGGCTTCACGCCTGACGGTGCCGCGGGCGTCGTCAGTGACTTCTCATCCGCACAGTTCAGCGGCGGTTCGGTGCCCGGCAACGGCCGGTACATCGACCACTTCCCGTACCTCGGGACACCGCGCAACGGGTTCGACACCCCGAGTTGACCGAGATCGAGTCCGCCGGTTCCGCTCCGAGCGGGCCGGCGGTCCTCGACATCGGTGAGGGGGCTGGAGCGCTGCTGGTGATCGTGCCGGCAGCGCTCCTCCACACCGAGATCGAGGTCAGCCCCGACGGGCGACCCGGCGCCCGAACCCACACAGGGGTGCACGACCGTCCGATGGGAGGCAAACTGCTCCCGATCGCTCTCTTTCCGTCGCTCGACGCCGGCACGTGGACCCTCTGGGGATCCGGTCCATGTGCCACCCGCACCGTCGTGATCCTCGATGGTCAGGTTACGCAGGTGGACTGGCGCTGACGTTCGCTTGACGGTCCCCAGGCTTTGCGTCTAACGTAGCCTGATTCTACAGGCGTTCAGTAGAATTCTTGGCGTTCGCAGAGCTGCTGGAGGGACCTGGTCGATGGGTTTGAACTTGGGTGACGTCGATCCGGATCGGGTCGCAAAGCTGACCGCTCGCGAGGAAAATGACTTCCGGGCTCGACGCACGCGTTCGCACGAGTTGTGGCTCGAGGCGACCGAGTACATCCCCCGCGGGGTCCCGAGCTCGTTCCAGGACACGCCGCCTCAGCCGGTCTTCATCGACCATGGGAAAGGGAGCCGCGTCTGGGACGTTGACGGCAACGAATACGTCGACTTTCACAACGGGTTCGGCGTCATGGTCGTCGGCCACGCTCACCCGGCGATCGTTGCGGCGGTTGAATCCCAGATGCATCGGGGATCGCATTTCGCCCAGCCGGTTGCCGAGAACATCGTGGTCGCGCGCGAGCTCGCGCGCCGGTTCCACCAGCCGCAATGGCGCTTCACCAACAGCGGGACCGAGTCGACTCTCGACGCCATCCGCCTCGCACGCGGATTCACCGATCGCGAGCGGATCATCAAGATCGAGGCGTCCTACCACGGCCATCACGACGCGCTGCTGGTATCGGTCGAACCCCCCGTGGACGCGATGGGAGACGCCGACTTCCCCAACTCCGTCCCGATGACCGGGGGGATCCCCAAATCCACCGTCGAGCTCACCACCGTCGTGGGGTTCAACGACCTTGCAGCGCTGGAACGCGCGTTTCTCGCCCACGCGGGCGAGGTCGCGGGCGTGATCGTCGAGCCGGCCATGATGAACATCGGGTTCGTGCTCCCCGATGACGGGTACCTCGCCGGTGTGGTCGAAACGGCGCACCGCCACGGCGCTGTGGCCATCTTCGACGAGGTCAAGACCGGGGTGACCATCGCCCCAGGCGGTGCCACCGAGCGCTTCGGTGTGGTCCCCGACATCGTGTGCCTCGCCAAGGCGATGGGTGGTGGCCTGCCGTGCGGCGCGGTCGGTGGCCGCGCCGACATCATGGCGACGATCAGTGAGGGCAAGGTCGCCCAGCTGGGGACCTTCAACGGCAACCCGCTGACCACGGCAGCCTCCCGGGCGACGCTGCTCGAAGTGCTCACCGGCCAGGCCTACTCGCATCTCGACGCGCTCACCGAGGAGCTGAGCGGTGGTCTCCGCGACGTGATGGCGGAGTACAAGCTGCCCTTCCACGTGGTCTCGATGGGAGCACGCGGTTGCGTGACCTATCGCGACCAACCGGTGCGCAATTACCGAGACTATGCAGCGATGGACAAATCGCTCGCCTACGTGTCGTGGCTGTATCAGACCAACCGGGGTGTCCTGATGGCGCCCGGAGCCGAGGAGAACTGGACGTTGTCCGTGCAACACTCGTCCGACGACGTGAAGCGCTACGTGGTCAACTTCCGTGAGTTGGCGCGGGATCTCAGGTCATGAGCGCCGTCGCTGTGCGCACCCTGCGCAACTTCGTTGACGGCGAATATCGCGAGGCGAGCTCTGACGTTTCGACGTCACTCATCAACCCCGCCACGGGCGAGGAATTTGCTCGGGCGCCAGTGTCGAGTCCAGCCGACGTCGATGCCGCCCTGCAGGCCGCGCAGCGCGCGTTCCGCGGATGGCGGGACACCACCCCCAAGGACCGGAGTCTCGCGCTCCTGCACATCGCCGACGCCTTCGAGAAGCGTGCCGAGGACTTCGTGCGGCTCGAATCCGAGAATACCGGCAAGCCGATCGCGCTCACGCGGAGCGAAGAGATCCCGCAACTGGTCGACCCGGTGCGGTTCTTCGCGGGCTGCGCGAGGATCCTTGAGGGTCTGAGCGCCGGCGAGTACGTCGCCGGGCACACCTCGGTGATCCGGCGCGAGCCTCTCGGCGTCTGCGCACAGGTCACACCATGGAACTACCCGATGCTGATGGCGGTCTGGAAGTGGGCGCCGGCGATTGCCGCGGGCAACACGGTGGTGCTCAAGCCGTCGGATACCACGCCGGTGACCACATTGCTGATGGCCGAGATCATGGCCGAGTTCCTGCCTCCAGGGGTCTTCAACGTCATCTGCGGCGACCCGACGACCGGAGCGGCCCTGGTGACCCACCGGATTCCCGCACTGGCGTCGATCACCGGCAGCGTCCGTGCCGGGATGGAGGTCGCACGGGCGGCTGCCGGTGACCTCAAGCGAGTGCACCTCGAGCTCGGCGGCAAGGCACCGGTGATCGTCTTCGAGGATTCGGATGTCGCCTCGACCGCTGAGATGGTTGCCATGGCCGGGTATTTCAACGCCGGCCAGGACTGCACCGCCGCGACCCGCGTGCTGGCGGCTTCGTCGATTCACGATGAGCTGGTTGCCGCACTCGCCGAGCAGGCTGCGGTGAACAAGACGGGCGCCCCCGATGACGACTCGGTGGCCTTCGGACCGCTCAACAATGCCAAGCAGCTCGACCGCGTTCGCGACCTCGTCGAAGGCGCGCCGTCGCACGCGGACGTCGTCGCCGGTGGGCATCGCGTTGGCGAGCGAGGGTACTTCCACGAAGCGACCGTCATCGCCGGTCTCCGCCAGGATGACGACCTCATCCAGCGAGAGATCTTCGGACCGGTGATCACCGTCCAGCGCTTCGACGACGAGGCGACGGCACTCGAATGGGCCAATGGTGTCGAATACGGACTGTCAGCCAGCGTCTGGACGCACGACCACGGCCGCGCGATGCGGATGGCTCGCGCGCTCGACTTCGGCTGCGTGTGGATCAACACCCACATCCCCCTGGTCTCGGAGATGCCGCACGGCGGCTTCAAACATTCGGGGTACGGCAAGGATCTCTCGATGTACGGGTTCGAGGACTACACCCGCATCAAGCACGTGATGAGCAACATCGAAGCCTGACCACTCAGGCTCGAGTCAGGAGGACACGGTGAGGAGGAACACATGGCGACGCTAGCGGAGCCCATCGTTCACGGGAAACAGGTGGTCTCGGAGCTGAAGACAAATACGCTGAATCTCTTCGACGCCACCATCATTGCGACGTCGAGTGTCGCTCCAGCGTACAGCCTGGCCGCGACCATCGCGGTGCTTTTCGTGGTCGTTGGCGTTGCCTCCCCGGCGGCGATCCTGGTCAGCTTCGTCCCCGTTCTGTTCATTGCGCTTGCCTACTTCTACCTCAACCGCATGGACCCGAACTGCGGAGCCTCGTACTCATGGGTGAGCCGTACGCTCAGTCCGTATATCGGGTGGTTCGGCGGCTGGGTGCAGCTCTGTGCAAACGTCCTGTTCTGCGCGGCCGCCCCGCTCATCGCGGGGGCTTACACGCTGCAACTCTTACAGAGCTTTGGCTGGATCAGCGCAGATGCGGCAGGAAGCCAGTTCTGGACCGCCGCCGTCGGCGTGCTCTGGCTGCTGTTCGTTACCTTCATGGTGGTCCGCGGTATCCGTCTGACCGCCAACTTCCAATGGATCCTACTAGCGATCGAGTACCTGATAGTCGTCGGGTTCTGCATCGCGGCCTTCGTCAAAGTGATCGGAGGACACCCCGCCACACAGCCCGTGCAGGCGAGCTGGTTCAGCCCGGGATCGCTTGGGTCGATCAACGGGCTCGCCGCCGGCGCTGCACTGGGCGTGTTCTTCTTCTGGGGTTGGGATACCGCAGCAAACGTCAACGAGGAGACCAAGGACGCGGACACCACTCCCGGCTACGCCGGGTTGATCAGCATGGTTGTGCTGCTCGTCCTTTTCCTCTTCTCGGCGACCGCGATCGACATGGTGACCAAGTCGGCCGACCTCACCTCGATCGGGAACAACGGGGGAGACATCCTCTACTTCTTCGCGCAAGGGTTGAGCAGCGCGCCGATCACCTATCTGATGATCTTGGCGGTCCTCTCCTCCACCGTTGCCACCCTGCAGACGACACTCCTTCCATCGAGCCGTTTGTCCTTCTCGATGGCCCGCGACGGCGTCTTTCCGAAGATGTTCGGGATCGTCCACAAGAGCTGGAAGACGCCTTGGATCGGCACGCTCGTGACGGCCGTGCTCTCGATCATCGTCGTCGCCAGTACGTTCATCGGCAGCGTTAATAATGTGTTCGGGAATCTGATCCTCGAGATCGGCGTGCTCGTCGCTTTCTACTACGGGATCACCGGTATCGCGTGTGCCTGGGCGTTCCGGAAAGTGCTCTTCACCTCTCCTTCGCTCTTCTTCCTCGCCGGCTTGCTGCCGTTGATCGGAGGCGTCTTCCTCTTCTGGATCGGCTACCAGGTGATCTTCCCGTCAGGCGTGAGTTTCTCGGATGCCATCAGCACCGCCCTTCCCGTCCTCATCACCTTCGCGCTCGGCATTCCCCTGACGATCATTGCCGCAATCGTCAATAAGAGCGGTTTCTTTCATGAAAAGACCGTGTCGTACATCAAGAAGAACGGTCAGCTTATGGCAATGACCACCAGTGGCACCATGGAACTCGCGGGAGCGTCAGCCGCCGCAGCGCTGTCGACCCCCGGCGCCGCTGCCGACCCGGCTGATCAGAGTCGGTCGAGCCACGAGTAGTACACACCGACGAGTGGGAGGAACCAGGGGTGTCCCCGGTAGAACGGCAGCCGCGGAAAGCGGAGGTCAGAAAAGGCCGGTCGGGCACCCCTGGCAATCCACTCGCCGGCGAGCGTTCCCATCCAGCTGCCCAGCGCGATGCCACTCCCGCAGTACCCCATCGCGTAGGTGACGCCATCCGACCGCGTAAGGTGGGGCAACTGGTCGAACGTGAAGCCAACGTTGCCGGTCCACGCGTGGCTCACGCGCACACCGGCGAGCTGCGGATAGATGCCGATCATCGCCGAATAGAGCCGGTCGCGCGCGGTCTGCACGCTCACCGGCGCGAAGCTGGTGCGACCGCCAAAGAGCAGGCGGCCGTCTGGCGACAGGCGCCAGTAATGGAGAAAGTTGCGCGTGTCGCTCATCATCCGGTGTTGCGGGCTCACGCCGGCCGCACGCGCGTCCCCGAGGGGTTCGGTGGCAATGATGTAGCTGCCGATCGGGATGATCCGGCGCCGCGCCCATGGGGCTGCAGCATCCGTGTAGCCGTTGGTGGCGACGAGTACGTCGCCGGCGGTGATATCGCCGTGCGAGGTGTGGACTCGCGACCCGGTCCCCAGCGACTCGATCGAACGCACCCGAGTATGCGGGTGCACCGCCGCACCATTGGTGATCGAAAGTCGGGCGAGCCCCGCGAGGTAACGGGCCGGATGGATGCTCGCCCCGTTGTCGGTGAGCATCCCGCCGTAGAAGCCGCGGCACGGCGCCTCGCTTTCGAGCGCGGCTTGCTCGAGCATCACCGTGGACTCGCCGAGCCGCTGCCGGCGCTCGGCCTCCTCCCTGCGCAATCCCTTCATCCGCGACCTTCGATGCGCGAGGTGCAGCCATCCGGTCTGCGCATACATGGCATCGGGCGCCGCGGTCGCAGCGGTCTTCGCGACAAACGCATACGCTTCGACACTCGCGTGATGGAGGGCGCGGCCGGCGTCGCCGTACTTTCGCTCGAGAAAGGCGAGGTCGCGACGGACACCCGCGTGAACCATCCCGGCGTTGCGACCGCTCGCACCCTCCCCCAGCGCGCCGGCGTCTACCACGATCACGTGCTTGCCGTGCGAGGCGAGGCGCGCAGCGGCCGCAAGCCCGGTGAATCCAGCACCGACGACCACGACATCGGCGGTTCCGGGCAGCGGCGATTCCTCGACGGTGGGAAAGGTGGTGTCGTCCCACCAGAGGGGCGTCTCGCGGTAACCGTCGGCGAGTGGCGCGACGCGCTTGCCCGGCGGACCGGGGGGCGACGAGAGGCTCATAATCTACTCAACAGTGACAAGTTCGACCGGGTCGGACAGCGTACCTGCTGCCTGCCCCGTGTCGTGTCGAGGAGTGTCCGCGTGGACGACATCCGCATCGGCGAGGTTGCCCGTCGAGTCGGGGTGAGCCCCTCGACGCTCAGGGCCTGGGAACGCAAAGGGCTGGTCCGCCCGATGCGCGCGGGTGGGCGCCATCGGCGCTATACACCCGAGGACATCGCCCGGCTGCGCGACGTTCGCGCCCTGCTCACGCGCGGCTTCGCGCCACCGGCGCTGCAGTCGCTGATCGCCGGCGAGGCCATCCCGGAGGATCACGCGGTGGGCAAACGTCTGCGCGCGGCACGTACCAGGCGCAGCCTGTCGTTGCGCGGTGCCGCCGGACGCGCCGGCATCTCCGCGTCGTACCTGAGCCTCGTGGAGCGGGGGCTGGCGGAACCGTCGGTGTCGCTGCTCCAGCGCGTGGCGTCTGCGTACGGCGGCACGCTCCTGGAGTTCTTCGGCGCGGCTCCCGCGGGCACGGCGGGACCGAAGCTGGTGCGCACCACCGAGCGACGCAGGCTGCGCGGCTTCGACCGCGTCGAGATCGAGGACCTCGTGACATTTCCCAACGCCGTGCTCGAGATCGACATCTTCAGTGTCGCCCCAGGCGGTGGCAGTGGCGGCGCGTACTCCCACGATGGCGAGGAGGCGATCTACGTGCTCAGCGGCGAGCTCGACGTCTGGCTGGACGACGCCGAGCACTTTCACATCGAGGCGGGCGACACGCTGTATTTCCGGAGTCCCCAGCAACACCGTTGGATGAATCAATCCAGCGCCACGACCCGGCTGTTCTGGGTCAACACCCCGCCAACTTTCTAAAAGGAGCGCGCGCCCATGGACACGGTCGAGAAGTACCGCCGCTACGTGACCACCAGCGCGTTCGCAGCGGTGGAACCGATCACCGTCGAGCGTGCCCGCGGCGCGACCGTCACCGCGACCGATGGGACCGAGTACACGGATCTGTACTCCGGGATCGGCGTCGTCAACGCCGGTCATGTGCCGCCGAAGGTTGCGGAAGCGGCCAAGCGCCAGATGGACAAGGTCGTGCACTCCTGCTCCTATGTCTACCACGTGCCGGTCGTGGCCGACCTTGCGGAGCGGCTGGCCCAGGTCACACCTGGGCGCCTGCAGAAGACATTCTTCGGGAACAGCGGCGCGGAGGCCGTCGAAGGTGCGCTCCGTCTCGCCCGCGCCTTCACCGGTCGCCGCGAGATCATCGCGTTGCAGGGCTCGTTTCACGGCCGGACCGCCGGCGCACTCGCGGTCACCGGCAACGCTCTGCGCAAGCATCGCGGCGGCGCCCAGATCGCGGGCATCGCGTTTGCGCCGACGCCCAATCCCTATCGCTGCCGGATGTGCTCGGGCTCATGCTCGCTGGCGTGCGCCGACGTCGTCGACGACGTGATTCGTTACGACACGAGTGATGACGTGGCCGCCTTCATCATCGAGCCGATCATCGGCGAGGGCGGCATCATCCCGTTGCCGGATGGCTATCTCCGACGTGTCAAGGAGATTCTCGACGCGCGCGGAATCCTGCTCATCGTCGATGAGGTGCAAAGCGGTTTCGGGCGCAGCGGCAGGATGTTCGCCGTCGAGGCGTATGACATCGAGCCCGACATCATGACCATGGCCAAGGGGATCGCCAGCGGCTTCCCGCTGGGCGCGTTCATCGCACGCGAGGAGATCGCCGACTCGTTTGAACCCGGCGATCACATGAGCACTTTCGGGGGGAACCCGGTGTCGTGCGCCGCCGGCGTGGCGACCATCGACATGCTCGTCGAGGAGCGTCTCCCTGAGCGTGCGGCACGCGTCGGGGCCTCGGTGCGGGCCCGTCTCGACGCCTTCGCTGTGGAGTCGGAGCTGGTCGGCGACGTCCGTGGCAGCGGGCTGATGATCGGGGTCGAGCTGGTCCGCGATCGGGCAACCAAGGAGCCGGCCACCGCGGAGGCTGCGGCCGTCAAGCGGCACTGCCGCGAGCGCGGCGTGCTTATCGGCGTGGGCGGCTCGCTGGGCAACGTCGTTCGCATCCAGCCGCCACTCGTCATCGGCGAGGAGGACCTCGACCGAGCCATCGGTGTGATCGAGGAGGCGGTCACGAGCCTGTCGGCGCAACCCGTCGGGTAGCGTTCAGGCGAGCCGGGATGGTGTAGGTCGTCAGGAGGCATGGACGTGGACTGGAAGATCGAACTCGTCGTGGTCCCGGTTGCCGACGTGGACAGAGCGAAAGCCTTCTACGTCGATCGCGCCGGATTCACCCTCGACGTCGACCACAGCGCCGGCGAGGACTTTCGGGTGGTCCAGTTGACGCCACGCGGCTCGGCCTGCTCAATCGCACTCATGAAGAACGTCGACGCGGCCGGTTCGGCGCAGGGGCTGCAGCTGATTGTTGCCGACATCGATTCGGCGCGCACCGAGCTCGCGGAGCGAGGCCTCGACGCGGGAGAGCCGTTTCACTTCGATAGGGACACTGGCGCCCAGCTCCCTGGAGCCGACCCAGGTCGTACCGACTACAACTCGTTCCTGACGTTCAGCGACCCGGACGGCAACCGGTGGATGGTGCAGGAGGTCGGTCGGGCGGCGGGGTCCTGAGCCGTTCGGCATCCGGCGCTCCGGTCATGCCGCGGCGGTGGCATGGCCGAAGGTAGCTTCAAGGCCCCGAGCATCGCCGTCCTCATCGGTGAGGATGATCAGATCGCTGAAGCCGTGGCGCACAAGCTCGTCGGTCAAGAGGCCGGCCTGGTCCCCGCCGACCTCAAGGAGCAGCGCAGCCCCGGGTCTCAGGTATCCCGGACTGTCGCGGATGACGCGTCGCAGGATGCCGGTGCCGTCGGGGCCGCCATCGTAGGAGAGCGGCGTCTCGAACGTGAACGTGTCCCGCTGGAGGAGCGACAGCTCGGGCGTCGGCACGTAGGGAACGACGCCGACAACCACGTCGACGGCGCCCGCGAGCTCACCAGGCAGGGGCGCGAAGAGATCGCCGCCGTATACCTCGACACCGTTCGCGGCGGCGCACGCAACCGCGCGTGCATCGACATCGGACGCCACCACGCGTGCACGCGGGCGATGCTCGCGGAGCACCCTTGCGATCGCACCGGACCCCGTGCAGACATCGATGGCCGTCCCCTGCTCCGGCAGCCTGTCGACGGCTCGACGTGCGAGCGGCTCGCTGAGCCAGCGAGGCACATAGACGCAAGGATCCACGCGGACGTTGACCCCGCAGAACGAAACCATGCCGGTGATCCAGGCAAGTGGCTCGCCGGTGAGGCGGCACCGAACCGCCGACTCGAGGAGCACTGCGTCGCCGGCCGCGTACGCAAGCAGTTCCCGCGACTCCTCCTCCGCCGCGATGAATCCCTCGCGGGCAAGCAGCGCGGTCAGCGTCTCAGGATCGATCAGGGGAGTTTGAAGTGCGGGTTCTCGATGATGCCGAGGACGTTGCCACCGGCGTCGCGGAGCGTCGCCATCCGGATGCCGTCGCCGACGTCGTGCACCGCGGCGTGCTCGGCTGCCCCTCTCGCCAGCAGCGTGGCGTACGCGTCGTCGGCGTTCGCGACGCCCCAATACGCGATCGGACCGAGCGCGACATCGCCGTCGGGGTCGAGCCCGAGCTCATAGCCGCCCACATTGAAGCCGACATAGAAGGGCTCGTCGAAATACGGCTCCTGGCCGAGCAGCGCCGTGTACCAGGCCTTGACAGCGGCCAGGTCAGGCGAGGGGTAGATGACCGACCGCAACCCTTGGAACATTGCCCATCTCCCAGTGATGCCCCGCTACCGGCATGACGATCAACAGCAACTGTCGGGTGGACTCGCGATCGCAATGATCCCGCCGACGACCAGGAAAGCAAGCACCAGCACGAGGAGTGCGCCGATTATCAATTTGGTCTTCGTCTCCATGCGTGGGCGAATGATGCACAAACCCGCCGGGCATGGGTCGCGGCCGCAGTGTGTCGATCCCCGCGGCGCGGCGGTGCGATGTGGATCAAGCACCGCGGGGTCCATTAGCCCGACGGACCCACCTCACGGACCGCAGGATCCGGAGCGCGAGGGCCGAGCATACCGCTCGGCTTCTGCCTTTGTGGGGTGTTGCGCCGAGCAAGGTCAGATCCGGTGAGATGACGCCGGCACTCGATGCACTTGAAGACCTGCCGATCCGCAGGGTGCGGCCAGCCGTCCCGATGGCGATCATCGCGACGAAGCGGAGTGAAAGTGAGCGGGATCACGCGTTCGGCCCCGCAACGGCCGCAAAGGATCAACGCCGCGGGATTGTTCCACTGGTTCGCCGTGCCGTGTGTTCGCCACCGGACCAACAGCCGGCCCCTCATCGTTCTGGGTTCGCCCTACTCCCGCCTGGCGCCGGCGAGATCAGCCACGCCGTCGGGATCGCCCATGGTCACGACGATGAGTTGGGAGACCAGGGATTCAGCTGCAGTTCAGTACGGCGACCGTCAGGTGCTTGTACGTCGTGTCGAGGCGGGCGACGAACCGTACCTGGCGCTGACGAGGGCCGAAGAAGGTGACCCTGACCGAGCTGCCGGCGCCCACCTTGATCGCGTCCGTCCATCCTTTCGCTGGAGTCACAGACACCACCTCAAGCGTGAGGGTGTCGATCTGGCGGATCTTCACCTGCCCAGCCACGCCGGCTGCGAAGGTCACGGTGACCTTGGCTCCGGGCGCGGGGATGCGAGACGCCTGTTTCGCCCCGCAGGTCAATGTCGTAGGAAGGCCCGAAGCCGCGTGTGCGGTTACACCGATTCCCAGGCCCGTGAGCTCCAACGCGGCGCACAGCGCGACCAATCCCAGCCGCGTGTGTTTACCCAAGTTCCCCATCTCCTCTCCTTGCGCCCCCGGCCCGCCCTCGATCTGCTCCCCATCCTATTGACATGCTCATCCGAGAGTCAAGCGAACAACACATGAATACCGGGCCCGGGAATTGAACCCGGACGAGGGTTTCCCCCCAGCGGTTTTTAAGACCGCCGCGTCTGCCATTTCGCCAGCCCGGCAACGGGATTCTATGGGTCGGCGTGCTCCCTGGCTGGGGACGCACTGTCCGGGCTCCGGCCACCGGGGCGGTCGTATACTCCGGAGCAGATGTTCGGTCGACGCCCCGACGCCACCTACCGACGGAGCCAGAGTGCGACCGGGCTTCCGGTGCAACCCAGCCCCGTCGCCCGAGGGCTGGCGCTTCGCATCATCGACTCGACCGAAGACCCGCACGAGCGCAAACGCCTCGGGCAACTCCTCATCGACGAGCTGGACGCGCTCGCCGGTCTCCCCCACTGCGACCTCGTCGTGGCTGACCGAGCCCAGGTGCATGCGCACAACGGGCAGCGTTTGCAGAGCAAGACGTACGGCTACTACCGGTGCACGTTTGCCGACGGAGCCGTGAAGACCGCTCGTATCCGCATCTATCACAAGACCGCGGTGCGTCAGCAGGTGATCACCACCAAGGTCTTTCTGAACACGCTGCTCCACGAATGGGAACATCATCACGATTTCGCCGGTCTACGGCTGCTCCGCTCCCCGCATACCGCCGGGTTCTACGCGCGTTTGCGTGCGCTCGCCGGCGCGCTCGAAGTTTCTTTCGTGATGCCGCCCGAGCCCGGTGCGAATGGCGGTGCCGCGACCTCGGCCGCGTGACCGATTATTTCCGCAGACTGCTGAGCGAGCGCCACCTTGGAGAGCCGTAGCACCTCGCCGGCCCGGAAGCATTCGCATTTGCCGATGCAGCCGAGGTGATGTGCCGTCTTCAGCGCGCCAACCCCTGGCTGACTTTCGAGAACAGATGCCCCGCCTCATGGCCCACAAGCTGCACGACGATCACGGCCAGCACGATCGTGACCAAAGTGACCCCGTACATCGCCGCCCCGCGCCGCCGGCGCCCACGGGGAACATCAGTCGACATCGTCGACAATTTCCCACCCCCCGGTCGAATCAGTCCCGTCCGGCGCCCCCGCGCCACGTTCTCTTAGTATTGTCGATCGCTCCAAAAGGTGCAAGCGCCAGGATGGGGCGGCCCGGCGCGCGCAGCGACCCGTGCTCTTTCGAGGTCGAACGCGAGCAGCGTCGATCGGGTTGGCGGGGTCGCTCCGCTATTGTTCAATGGCTCCGGAGCGAGCCAAAATTGTGGGTTCGCGAATACGGCGGCGACGTAGCCAAGTGGTAAGGCACGGGTCTGCAAAA
>PNBE01000127.1:2501-4871 GCA_003135895.1 Candidatus Dormiibacterota bacterium | reverse complement strand
GTGCGGCGCGCACAATCTCTCGTGGTGCGCGCATCGCGCCCGAGCCAGCCTTAGGGTGCCACGAGGAATGAGCGCTGCCCAGCCAGGAAGGACCCCTATACTCACCCTCGGCAGCGCTCGCGCTCCAGCGTTTCCAGGAGTGTGCAAGGTCGACCAGCTCCCAAGTCTCGCGCAGCCCGCACTTTCGTGTTCGGCTCCTCGAAGCGAGCGCACAGCGCGCCCCGGGACGACACTCAGGGTCGCCATGCTGGATGAGCGGTTCATTCAGATCTGTGGCCAGCCGCTCCGGTACCTCATCGGCGGCCAGGGAAAGCCCCTGGTGCTCTGTCACGGCTTCCTCAGCTCCGCCGAGGAGTTCGGCGGCCGCTTCAGCGAGCTCGGGGCCCTCCGGACCCTGATCATTCCCGATCTTACCCGGCAACGGCGCTTCCCCTCCACTACGCGGGCGCCACACCTCGGAGGCGATGGCGACCTGCTGTTCAACCTCCTCGCCGAGCTGGAGATCGACCGATTCGACGTGGGTGGACTCTGTCTCGGGGCGACCGTCGCCTGCGCTCTCGCCAAGCGGGCGGGCGATCGGGCCGAGAGGCTGATCCTCCACACGCCGCTGCTGTCGCCCGACCTGATGCGGCGACCCTACCGAGAGCAAGTGCGTCTCTTGAGCAGGCGACCGCTCTGGGACATGGTGGTGTGGCTCAGCCGTCAGCGCCGGATCAGCGACCTCTACAAGCGCTTGGTCATCGTGGAAGGCGACGTCGATCGCCGGACCGCCGATGTGAACTATGAGAACCAACGTCGGGCGGACCCCCGGGCGGCCAGGGAGTGGCTCAACGACTGCTTGATACGCGACGATGTCGATATCGTCGCTCGCCCGAGCCGAAGCCACGCTCATCATCGTCGCTCGGCATGATCGACTCGTGGACGTCGAGCAGGGTGCAAGGGCCTGATCGCGCGCCTCCCGGACCTCCACGTGTTCATCGGACAGCGATCAAGGCCACGGCTGGAATGAGGCGGCCGTGCGTCGTCAGCTCGAGGTGCTGCGCGACTTCTTGGAGGCGCAGCCACACCATGACTGCGCAGGCCGGCTTTCGATTCGGCTCGTGCTCGGGGGCCGCTGCAATGACGTCCGATAGCTCCATTTCCGTTTGGCGGACTCCCCTGCTCCTGCTCCCGCGTCTTTGCGCCGTCACATCGTCGTCCTGGCGCCGCCGTGGTACCCCGTTCCACCCGTGGGCTACGGCGGCATCGAGCTGGTCGTGTCCCTGCTCGCCACGGAGCTGCGCGCGCGTGGGCACCGGGTCACGCTGTTCGCCGCCGCGGGCTCAGATCCGCTTGCCGTGGTCCACTCCCCGCTCGCCTGGAGGGCGGACCTCGGGCAGCCGGATGAGCGACTGCGCGAGCTGACATACGCGGCGAGGGTCTTGGAGAGCATCGGCCGCCGTGGCGCCATCGACGTCATCCACGATCACGTGGGCTTCGCCACCCTGCTGGGCAGCGTGCAGCTGGGAGTGGCACCCGTCCTCCATACCGTGCACGGATCGATTCGCGAGCCGGACAGCGCTTTCTACACGGCACTGCGCGGCCAGGTGGGTCTGGCCGCCATCAGCGAAAGCCAGCGGCGATCGGCACCGACGCTGCCGTGGATCGGCACCGTGCCCAATGCCGTATCTGTGCGCAACCTCGCAGTTCGCAAACGCGATGAGACGGAGCCGTACCTCCTCTGTCTGGCCCGTATCTGCCCGGACAAGGGACAACATCTCGCCATCGAGGTGGCGCGGCGCACCGGCCTGCGACTGATTCTGGCCGGCAAAGTCGAGTTCACGTCGCTGGGACGCGATTACTTCTACCGCCAGGTCTCTCCCGCCGTCGACGGCGACCACGTGATCCACCTCGCCAACGTCTCGGGCCACGAAAAGGCGTGGTTGCTGGCGCATGCCACCGCGCTGATCGCGCCGATCCAGTGGGAGGAGCCGTTCGGTCTGTCCGTTGTGGAGGCGATGGCCAGTGGCACCCCGGCGATCAGCATGGCCAGGGGCGCTGCGCCAGAACTGATCGACGAAGGGCTGACCGGCTTCCTCGTCCACGACGTGGACGAGATGGTCGCGGCAGTGCGTCGTGCCGGCTCCATCGAACCCGCGCGCTGCGCCGCTCTCACCCGCGCCCGGTTCAGCCCCGCGGTCATGGCCGACGCGTACCTCCGTCTCTATGAGAGCGTTGAGGCCTCCCTGACCGGCCGACGCCATCCACTCACGGTTGGATCTGACGCGGTGCTCCGGCTAGCGAGCGGACAGCTCCAGCCAGGGTGGCTGCCCGATCACCAGAGCCATACCCGCTCCCCCGCCATCGATGTTGGCGTCGCATGAACCGTCG
>PNBE01000127.1:0-2442 GCA_003135895.1 Candidatus Dormiibacterota bacterium | reverse complement strand
TAAGGCCGGAAACGGCCGCATCCCGATTGGAAATCCTCAAAGTCTCCGCAACGAGCAAGCCAGGCGCAGTCACCGGTGCGATTGCTGGTGTCGTGCGCACCCAGCTCAAGGTGGAGGTGCACGCGATCGGGCCCGGTGCCGTCAACCAAGCGATCAAGGCGATCGCCATCTCACGAGGATATGACGCCGGGCGGTCTCGATCTCATCTGCATCCCTTCGTTTATCAACAGCTCGATCGACGGTGAGGAGCGGACTGGCATCCGTCTGGTCGTCGAAGTTCGCTGAAGGCCTGATGGACCGCAGGCATGCGTTCAACGCGACGGTCAGCCATGGCGCGAAGCTGGCGGGGTTCTCAAGTAGCTCCCGATGCAAGTACGCCAGCAGGGTCGCAGCCTGAGTCGCACCGGCGGCCGCCTCAGGGCTGCCAGCACCTGTGGCAGACCCCATTGACCTCTCTTCGATGACGACGCAGCAACTCGTCGAACGCGCCTCAGCTCCCGCTACGCGCAGCGCTTACCAAGTCGGCGTCTGAGAGCAGCCGGTCCGTGTCCGTCCGCGCTCGCGAGGTCATCTCGCTGACATCGTGCCGATGGAACGTTGGAGGGTTACGAGCGGGAACCTGTGTCGGTCAGCTCGAGGTCGCGCCCGAAGAACGAACCCTTCGGAGCCCTCAAGCCGAGGTCGCCACGACCAGCGCGTGGTCCTGCGGCCCTGGTCCCTAGTGCTGAGCCTGGTTGTGATGACCCGCTGTAGTCAGCGGTCGGCGTACGGAGAAGCGCCTGCGATGCGGCCCGCGAGGCCGTCGCCTCGCTGACTGCCGAGCACGCCGTCGGGGTACCGTCCTCGGCATGGATACACGCAACAAGATCCGGGAGGACAGGCTTCGCCGCACGGCAAGACGCAATGGGGTCGCGCTGCGCAAGTCACACTGTCGCGATCCGCTCGCCAGCGGTTACGGAACCTGGTGCGTGATCGATCCGCGCGCCAATGCAATCGTCTGGCCACCGAACTTTGACGGGCATGTCGGCGCAGACCTTGCCGGCATCGAGACCTACTTCGAGACGCATCACCCGGATGATCAGCTCGATGCACGCGCTCACTAACGCCGAGCTCTGACGCTGACCGCTCGCCACCGCGTCGTGGCCGGTCCTGAGCCAGAGAGCGACTTTAAGCGTCGGGTCGGCCACTAGCGCGCGGACTGGGCTGGTCCGGCCATGCCGGATCATCTCGCTGACCGTGCGCGCGGTGAGGACAGCGGCCGGCGATGGGCGCGCGGCCAGCAGGGCAATCGGAACTCGACGGGCTTCTCGATATGTACCGGCAGCAGGGACTAGGCCCAGCGGGACCGGGAATGATGCGCGGGGACCGGTGCCTCAAGATCGCTGCTGCGATTGATCCGACCGACGCTGATACGTGGCCGACGCTTGAACTCGAATGGCTGAAAGACAAGGATGAGTTCTGGCGGGCGGGGTTCGTGGGAGGTGCGCTTGAAGTCCACGAAGGTCACGACGGATAAACCAGACAAAGCCAGCTCTTCAGTGACTCCCGGCTTGCCCCCGACCGCCGCACACCGCGTGGTCGCCGTTCCCTGCCCGAGAGCGACCTCGAGCAGCTGCTCAGCCACCAGCCGTCCTCCGCCTCAAGCGCTTTCCTCGTTCAAGAATTCCTCCGTGCGTCTTATCTTCAGCCGTAGCAGGCTCCGCAGGCCTACCTGGGAACTACACGTAGCCGGCCTGCGCGTCGGGAGACGGGATCGGCGGCCGGGTGGCGCTCGACGCAGCGCGCGAAGGAGCGCAGACGCCGCCACACTGCAATTGTGAACTCCACCACCACGTGGCCCGAGTGGAAGGCGGCGAAGCCCGGCCAGCGGGTCCGCATGAACCGGACAGGCTGGAGCGGGACCGTGGTCAACGTCAACAGGTTCGGCGTCCGCGTCCAATGGGACCAGTCAGGCTACGAGGGGGTCGTCGTCGCTCCCGCGTTTGACCTCACACCCATCTAGCTGCAGTGGGAGACCTCGCGCGGACGAGCACAATAGCTCATCCAATTCTTCGTTCCTGTCGTTCCCGGCTTTCCGGATGCAGCCGGCGCTCACGCCCAATTGGCTGCCTTCTGTAGCGTGCGTGTCCCGCCGCCGGGCGAGCGCGTCTACTCGATCACCTTCCGGCACAACAGGGAAGAGTGGACGGCCACCGTGGGGCGTCTGCTCACAGGTACGAAGACTTGGATCAGGTGGCGAAAGCCGGGAGTGAAGTTGTCTTCTCCGCAGCTGGTTATCGCCATCTTTGACGGCAATCGCGCCATGGTGGTCACCGACTGCTGGCCCTTCGGAACTTCGAGATCGGAGTGGGCGAACCCTTTCAAGGCAGGTGTACCGATTCGGGTGGAGTACTTCACCGAGTAGGTCCGATGGGCCCGAGATCACCCCGGTAGGCGCTCGTC
>PNBE01000158.1:63588-69845 GCA_003135895.1 Candidatus Dormiibacterota bacterium | reverse complement strand
CGCGTGCTGCTGCGCCTGCATCTCAAGGCGCATGCTTCGCTGGCAACCATTGCTGAGGCGTTCCAGCAGGCTTTGGCGCCTCAAGGTCTGAAAATCGTCAGTCCTCAGGGGGCATGCGGTGGGCGAGACTGAAGATATCCTCTTCGAGGCAACATGTCGCATCGCAGACACCATAGGCCGAACGCTGGGGCCGTTCTGTGAGGTCGCGGTACACGATCTGCGGATGCCAACCCACTCACTGGTTCACCTAGTCAACGGTGAGGTGACAGGGCGCGAGTTGGGCGCGCCCATCCGCGACCTGATCTACCGAGTGCTTCCAGAGATGAATTCTGAACAGTTGGGCTTGTTCAACTACCTAACAGAATTGCCAGACGGTCGGCGGCTCAAATCGAGTACGTGCCTCATTCGCGACTCCAGAGGAGCTGCGTTGATCGCCCTCTGTATCAACATCGATGTGACCGGGATCGATGACGCCGCGCGACGGCTCGGTGAACTGAGCGCCATCGACGGGCGCAGTGTCGGACATCCGTCGATCAAGAGCGCGGTCCAAACAGAAGTTGCTGGCGACGATGTGACCGCGATCTTGCGTCAGCTCGTGCTCAGCATCGTGCGGCCCATGGGCCAGTCNNCGAATAAAGGGTGCGATCCAGCTGGTGGCGAACGAGTTAGGGACTTCCGATGCCACCGTGTACCGCGACGTCGATCAGATAAGACGTCGCATCTATTCAGACGGTGAGAACCAGTCACTGAGCGANNAGGCGGGTCCGCGCGCGAACACGACGAATTCGACCCGCCCTCGCGTGACTTCCCGCCAATCATCGCCGCGTGCACGCAAAGATCAGCGTAGTCTCGGCTGGGCTCTGATTGGAAGGGAATCGGACGATGAGCCGCGACTGGTGACCGCACGCGGGGTCTCTGCGCAGCCCGACGACACTCCAGACCGTGACCTCGCACTTCGCCTGGGACGTGAACGGTCAGGCCGGCGGTGGAGCTTTCGTTGTCGGAAACGAGACGGGCCCCAGGCGCGACAGCACAAAGAAGCCGATTCCGAAGAGCGCCAACGCGACACCCGTCCTTGACAGGACTTGGCCGGTGGTCAGTTGAACCACCCCGGCGATGAGGAACAAGGTGAAGCTCACAACGACGCAAAAGTCTTTGAAGGTCACGGTTGCTCCTTTCATACGGCACTCCGGTGCCGGCGGCTCGGTATCGGTGGCACGGTCACGTGCCTCCTCACGATCCAGCACCATACGCTGATACTCCGACTTGCCACCATCATCCAGCCGAGCGCCTTACCCAGCGCCCTGCTCTCATGATGCCGGCGGTCGGCGAGGGGCGGACAACTCGCGCGACGTCGCGAGCCGACCTACTCGGTGAGCTGCAGAGTCTCGTTCTGTTGGGGGGCAAATGATCCATTGAAAGAGACCGACGGGTTCTGATGAAACCCGCTCTGGTCGTTCCACGAGTTGACAATGATCTGGCCGGAGTCCTCGAGAGCGGTCTTGTTCGAGATCGTCACTGACCCGGTTGGAAGCCAGATCACGCCGGACACGTTCCAGATCCCCGAGGTCGAGCCGCCACCGCCTGAGTTGAGGGTGATGCTTGGGTTCGCGACGTTGTCCGACACGACGTCGTAGCGTCCAGTGCCGGGTTGACCGGCAAATGCAGGGTCGTTGTATGGCGTTTGGTTGATGGTCACGCCCGATGCCACGGTGATGCAAATGCCCGCGCCGCCCTTGAGGTAGAACGTGACGTTCGGCAACGACGTGATCGATCCGTCCATGACCACATCGCACCCGCCGGCGCGGGCTCCGGCATCGATCTCGTAGACCCCTGGAGCGAGGGGATGATCGACGGTGAGGGCAGCGCCACTGTTGCAGGAATATTCATTCGGCTGGTAGACGCCACCCGTGAGACCGCGCGTGCCACACACGGTGGAGGGGTATGCGATCAGGTTGGGCAGTGCGGCGACCGTCGGCGGCTGGATCGGTGGGTTCGACTCGCACGCTCCATCCTGAGAGTCGAACGTCAGCGCGGCTCCGCTTTGGTTACCGGGGTAGCCGGCCGCACATCCCGAGGATGCCGGGGTCGCGCTCATCCCGACGACGCCGCTCGCAGACGGACAGCGGATCCCGTCCAGGATGGGATCCGCAAGGGGTTTCGTGGAGGACTGTCCATCGTTCTGATACGGCGGAGAGCCGTCGTCCTGCTGCGGCGTGCCGAGAAAGATGAATCCCGGATTGTTGTTGCTGTCGGGGGCGGCGCAGATGCCGGCGTGCCCGCGATCTTGCGGCTGCAGGTAGCGGTCGGCGTAGATGTTGCCGCTGATGGTTTCGCCGTCGTTACCCGATTGGATGATGGTCCGGGAGTAGAGCGCAAACGGGAACGGCTGGCCAGGCGCAAAGTGAAACGCGACCGACTGCGCGCCGTCCGAATTCTGGGACTGGCCCAGGAAGCCGGCGAAGAATGCTCCGGACTTCTGAACCATGAGCACCTCGATTCGGCGAGGATCACCGTTGTAGCTTGCGACCTTGGCGGTCAGCGGCGGCGAGTTGACTGTGAGGACGAAGGGACCGGCGGTCCCTGCAGCAACGCTGGTCGTGCACGGCGTGCCATTGCTCATGCCGACGCAGACCGTCACGCTGCACTGGCTGCCGCTGTTCGGGCAACCCTGGTTGACCAACGAATTCCACCAGCTTCCCCCACCCGTCGGCCACTGGAGGGAGTTGTGGACCACCTGCAGTGCTGCCTGGGTGGCGGCCTCCTCATTGACCAGTCTCGGCGATGCGGGCAACTGCTTCGCCCCGGCAAGCGCAGCGGCGTCGGTGACGTTCTGGAGGTTGCGTTTGAATGCGGTTGTGACGCTGAGATCGACTGCCAGCGCCATCGTTGCCATGAGCAGCAGCGCGAAGATCGCCACCAGCGGCACCATCTGACCTTGTTCGCCGCGGCGCCGTGTATGGTTTCGTCGCGCTTGTCTCATCGGTCGGGCTCCTTGGGTCATGGTGGGGTCATCGTGCATGGCTCGATTGCATAGGTGACCGACTCGCTGATCTGACGCAGCCCCGACTGGGTCTGGAAGATGCTGCCGAGGAGCGGGACGAAAACCGGCACCGGATAGCTGACCGTCACCGTGATGTAGTCGCTGTCGGGAACCAATTGGACTCCGCAGCTGATCCCGGGGCCCGCGGTGGGCGTGGGAGTCGGCCCGGGTGTCGGAGTCGGCGTGGGCACCGCGGTCGGAGTCGGAGGAGGTGGGGTGGGCGTCGACGTCGGACAGGCCGGCTCAGCGGTGACGGTCACGTTCTCGTTGGTGTACGTCTGCCCCTTGGAGACGCTGAATGGGCCAACCGAGCCGCTGTACCCGCCGCACGACACGGGACCCACCTGTGCCGTGATTGTCTGAGTCGTCGTCGAGTTATTGGCAGTTGCGCAGAGGGTGAATGCTCCGGTCACTCCGGACTGTGTGTCGCCCGAGGTGTCAGCGATGGTTGCGGACATCCCAGACGGTATGCCGCTGACGGTTCCGTTGACCGTGGCGTACTGGCCGTTGTTGCACGGTGAGCTCGACTCAAGCCGCGCGGTCGGGGAGTGGACATCGAATGCGCTCAGATTGTTCGGGCCGATCACCGTGATGGTCACGCATGCCTGCCCGGAAGCGCAGGGGTTGGCCGTGAACTTGGTTTGATCGAGATAGCCACTGGCGTCGACGACGGCGATGCAGAGTGGATTTCCCGAACCGTCGACGAAGTCCGCGGAGGTGCACCGGTGGGTTGCCGGAACCGCTCCGCCGGCATCCCAGCTCAGCGCAGCATTCGGTGCCGCAACCCCAGCTCGTGCTCCTTCGCGCGCCGCCGAATCGAGCGAGACCTGACTGTAGGCGATCTCACCCACCTGAGCGCCGCCGAGGAGAAGAAGGACGAGGAACGGTGCGAGCAACGCCATCTCCACCAACGCCTGCCCCCTCCGGGAGGTGCGGCGATCGGCCGTTGCACCAACATGCCGATGCTGGACCGTCATTGTTCGCACGTGGCTTGGGCTGACGCCGTCAGCGTCCGGGTGCCATTGGGGTTGGTCTCGAAGAGGTTGCTCACCAGCGGCAGGTACAAGGGCTGGTCGTAGGTCATGTCAACCTCGACGATGCGTCCCGGCTGGCAATCGGCGAGGCTCTGCGTGCCGGCGCTGCTGCAGGTGCCGTTTGCCGCCTCCGTCGCTGAGCAGACGAAGATCTGAGGGCGAGACGCCAACGGCACCGCGACGAGGTGGCTGGTGATGTAGCTGACAATCGCGGTGTCAGAGCACGGTCCTGACCCGTCTGGCATTGGTGTGGGGGGCGTCATGCTCACGCCGCTCCCGCAGATGGCTGCGATCCTGGCACCGTCGCGCGCAGCGTTGGTGAGTTGGACGAAGTTGGTCACGACGATGCCGCTGACGATGATGCCGAGGAGGAGGAGGAAGCCCATGGGAGCAACCAGCGTGAACTCCACCATCGACACACCGCGCTCCGACACGACGCCGCATCGGCGCACGGGCGTCCTCCGTCGAGAGCTTTGACGTGCCCACGTCAATGACCGTATGGCCGCGTACGCGCGCCGAGAATCTACCCCGGGGATGACTCGCACGACCACTCTCAGGAATGCGGCGGCGGGGTGGGATGCGGTGGGTGCGACGGATGCGGTGGGTGGGTTGGGTGTGGCGGATGCGATGGCTGCGCGGGATGACCGCTGCTGTCGTTCCCTGGGTTGCCTTTGTCGCCGGCCTGTCCGCCATTCGCCACACTGGAGACGCACTGGCCGATGCCGTGGCTGCCTGCTCCGCCAGTCGGGCTCGAGAGCGCGGCCTTGCACGAAGCGACGGCGCTCGTCACCGCAGCCCCATGGCTCGATGAGGGCGAAGAATGCGACGTTGGTCCGGTCGGGGCAGCTTGCAAGCTCCTCGGTGGCGCAGCGTTGCCATGTGAGCTCACTGCAATCGCTGCCCCCCCACCGGCCGCCACCAGTGCGGCGGCGAACGCCGCAGCGGTCCTGAGGCTCAACGCGAGCGGGATCATCACGAGGCCGCCGATCCGAAATCGCCGGCGACGATGTTGAACTGACTCGTAGCGCGGCTGAGGTGTCGGACCCGGCGCCCCGGTGGCGCGGTTCACCTGCAATCCGAGTTCAGCGTGCAGCCAGCTGTCGAAGTCATCGTCGACGTTCACACCTAGAGAACGCCTGGGTCGCCGAAACTAACGACTCGGCTCGAAGATTGCTCCGCCTTTGCTCTCGAGGTCGTCCCGCAGCCGGGCTTTTGCGGTCGCCAAACGCGACGCTATGGTGCTCTCTGCCACACCCAGGGAAGCCGCGATCTCCCTGTTTGTGTACCCATGGACGTAGCGAAGAACGATCGTCGCTGCCTGAGCCGTCGGGAGGCGGCGCACGGCGTCAAGCAATTCGGTGGAGTACGTCGGGTCGACCGACTCGACTTCTGACGGGCCACCAAATCGTCGCACCGTCTCACCGATCGTGCGCAGACTTTCGCGGCGGCGGTAGGAGCTCGCCATGTTGATGGCGATCCGGAGCAGCCAGGCCTCTGCGGGAGCGTCAGGTCGCCAACGCGGCCACGCCTTGAACGCGCGAACAAACGCCTCCTGGAGGCACTCCTCGGCTGCTGTCCGATCCTTGAGGATGCCCAACAAGGTGCGAAGCACACGCGCATAGCTGTCGCGATAGAGGCGGTCGAAGTCGTCGCGAGAGCCGGCGCGGTAGCTCGTCGCGTCCATCGTGCGCACCGTATCCCCGCGCTGACAACCCCGAATGCTCCATCGGCGTTTCGTTGCCGAATGGCAATGGTCGTACTCAGACCCGGCGCGCCCGTCCGGTCAGCCGAGAGACATCTGACGCGTGCGACTCACAGCGGGTGCGCCGACGAGGGTCGCGCTAACGGAGTCATGACCGTTTCGCTCACCTTGCGCGGCTTGGTGCGTTCTGCATATGATGGCGAGCATTCGGCGGGACCAGCCGCAAACCAGGAGGGGGAACCATGCGACCTTTGACAATCAACAGTTGGACGCGGCGCGCTCGAGGGCGCAGGTTGGCCATCGGTGTTGCCGTGGTCACGGCTGCCGTGGGCATCGGTGTGGCGACATCGGCCACTGCCGTCGGCGCAAGCCCGGCGCTTGCTTCCACGGGTAACAAGAACGCCGGCGACGTCTGGGTGGACAACGTCGGTCAGCCCGCAGGGCCCGGCCACGAGATGGATCCTCACCTCGCGTGCGC